>JAEEUD010000038.1 GCA_016286835.1 Pyramidobacter sp.
GGTCTGCATGACGAGCGATTTCTTCCTGGAAGACGCCGATGAATGGCGAAACGATGTCTGGGCGATGATGCGCGAAAGAAGCGACGTGGTCTTTCTGCTCATCTCAAAGCGTATCCTGCGGATCGCGCGCTGTTTGCCGCACGACTGGGGAAACGGGTATGAAAACGTGGTCTGCTATGCGACGGCGGAAAATCAAAAGCGTGCTGACGAGAGAGTTCCGATGCTCCTGAAGCTGCCGTTCAGGCACAGGGGAGTGACGTGCTCGCCCTTGCTCGGTGCCGTTGATCTGTCGCCGTGGCTCGGAACGGGACTGATCGAGCGGGTCCACTGCGGCGGGGAGAATTACGACGGCTGCCGCCCGTGCCGCTGGGAATGGGTGACAAGCCTGGCGGCGCAGTGCAAAAGCGCGAACGTCAGTTTCACTTTTTTTGAGACGGGAACGGTCTTTGTGAAGGACGGGCACGTCTACCGTCTGCCTTCAAAGCGGCTGCAAAGTGAAATGGCGTTCAAATCGGGGATCAGTTTTGAGGGCCGGCCGCAGTGGTTTGACCTGCGCACGCCGCTGGGTTTTGCTTTGAGCGAGGTGGACAGGTATGTGCCTGTATTTAAGGCGCATTGTCAGACCTGCGGCAGCCGTCCTCTCTGTCCCGGCTGCTCGGAATGCGGCAAGTGCGGCGCATGATCATTTGGCGCCGGCAGGGTGAAATCGTGCGACTTTTTGAGAAAAATCGTCACGGAACGCTTTTTTGTGCTAAGATACTCAAACAAGCACGGCTTGCTTTTTTAAATTCCACGAATGGAACGTGAGTTTCATGAACGGCTTTATAAAGAAATTCAGAAAAACAGTGATGTTTTTCTTTAAATTTATGCTTCTCGTTGCCGCCGTCGGCCTCTACGTGGGCGCGTTCAAGCTGTATTATGAAGTCCCGCGTCTGCTGTTCAAACACAACTACGTTATCGGCGCGATCCATCTGCTCGTCTTTTTCACGCTCAGCGTCTCGTACCACGCGTACAGTATCGGCGTGATGCGGCTGCGCGAGCTGATCTATTCCTATGGTCTGGCGGTCCTCCTGGCAAACTTTACCGGCTGGGCGCAGCTCAGTCTGATGCTCCATCGTTTTGTCTCGGTGAAGCCGATGGTGCTGCTCACTGTCGCGCAGATGGCTGCGGGCGTGCTGATCTACGTTGTCGGCAATGCCGTGTATTTCAAACTGCGCCCCCCCAGAGCGGCGCTTGCGATCCTGGCGAATCCCGAGGACGATCAGCGCGTATTGCGCAAGTTCCTCAAGGAAAGCCGACGTTACCGCATCGTTGCGTTTGTCCACGAGAACGATGGCTGGGAGACGATCACCCGCGCCATCGACGAACAGCCTCTGGTGCTGATGTTTGGGCACGGTTCGCACGAGAACCGCACGCGCGTCGTGCGCTACTGCTACGAAACGGACAAGCGGCTGCTTATGATCCCCAACGTTGATGAGATATTCGTCAATAATGCGGAAAAGTGCCAGATCGACGACATTCCGGCTTTTCTGTTCCGCAATCGCCAGATGACCAGCGAACAGCGCATGATGAAGCGCTGTGTCGACATTGTCGGCTCAGCACTCGGACTGATTGTCCTCAGCCCCGTGATGTTGCTGACGGCGGCGGCCATCCGCCTGTACGACGGCGGTCCGGTGTTTTTCCGCCAGACGCGCGTCACGAAGAACGGCCGTGAGTTCCGGCTGATGAAGTTCCGTAGCATGGTCGTCGGTGCCGAAAAGCGCGGCCCGGAGCTGGCAAGCGCTCATGATTCCCGCGTCACTCCCGTGGGCCGGTGGATCCGCATGTTGCGGATCGACGAGTTGCCGCAGCTTTTCAACATCCTGCGCGGCGAAATGTCGATCGTTGGTCCGCGTCCCGAACGTCCTGAGCTGGTCGAGGAATACTGTAAGACTTATCCCGAGTTCCGTTATCGCCTCAAGGTCAAAGCAGGCCTGACCGGCTACGCACAGGTGTTCGGGCGTTACAACACGCTTTTTGAAGACAAGGTCAAGCTCGATCTGCTTTATATCCAGCATTTTTCTCTGATCTTCGACTTCTACATCATGATCTCGACGATCAAAGTTCTGTTCATGCCCTCCAGCTCGGAGGGTGTGACGAAAGAAAAACGCGGCGGAGCAAAACGATAAGTTTTAGACGCTGCTTGCTGGCTTCTTAATATCAGGAAGAAGTCAGACAAAGAATCGTGCCGTATGGGAGCCTGAACGGGGCCCATACGGCACGTTATTTTCTTGCTGTTTGTTTCAGTTCCACTCGCGGTTCAGGCCGGTCAGATGGTCGGTGCGATTGAGGCTGAACAGCGAATAGCCCTTATCGTCGTGGATCAGGATGCTGATCGAGGCGTTGTCGAAATGGAATTTCCAGAACCACGGACGCGCCATATCCAGGCAATAGGGAACGAGCGGCTTCAGAACGGTGCGGTGAGTGCAGAGAGCGATCGTCTGTCCGGCGTGGACGCGTACGAGCCGATCGACGACGGCGCGGCTGCGCCGGCCGACTTCGTCGAGGCTTTCCATGCCCGTAAAAGAGAGTTCTTCCGGATTTGTTTTCCACAGATGCCACAGCTCGGGCTGCTCGCGGGCGATCTCGCTCTTTTTTCGTCCTTCCCAGGGGCCGAAAGAGATGTTGGTGAGATCGCCTTCAATGCTTATGTCCAGACCAAGCTTGGCCGCCGTTGGTTCCAGCGACTGCACGGCGCGGCAGAGCGGGCTGGAATAGAGCGCGGCCGGCTGCAACCTGACGAGAGCCGAGGCGATCTCTTCGGCCTGACGCAGCCCCAGTTCGTTCAGTTCAAAATCGATCCTTCCGCGAAAGCGCTCTTCGATGTTGGCGCTGCATTCACCGTGACGTACGAGGATGATCGTGGTTCGTTTCTCGGGCATGTTCTGTGTCCTCCGTTTTTGGATTGGTGTGCACGCCGATATTATACGCCCTTTTTTGCATTTTCATGATATAATAATTATGCCTAAAGATTATTCAGGCGCCTCAAATTATTCTAAAAGGAGTGTTTCTGAATGAAAAAGTTTGCAAAATCGCTGAGTCTGCTTGCCGTTTTCGCGCTGGCTTCGACAGTCTGGGCCGCGCCGCTCGACGCCTTTAAAGACCTTGAAGGCAAGCTGGACATTGCCGGCGGCACAGCGCATATTCCCGTGATGACGCAGGCCGCGCGCGACATCATGACGTTCAATCCGAAGATCCGCATCACCGTGGCCGGCGGCGGCAGCGGAGTGGGGGTCAAGCAGGTGGGCGAGGGGCTCGCGCAGATCGGGAACACGGGACGTCCGCTCAAGCCGGCCGAGATCGAGAAATACGGTCTCGTCTCGTTCCCGTTCGCGATCGACGGCGTGGCGCTGGCCGTGCATCCTTCAAACCCCGTCAAGGCGCTGACGAAGGAGCAGGCAGTGGCGATCTACACCGGCAAGATCACCGACTGGAAAGAACTTGGCGGCGAGCCCGGCGCGATCGACGTGTACGGCCGTGAGGACGGCAGCGGCACACGCGAGACGTTCCAGGGCAAGGTAATGGGCAAGGTGGAGCAGATGCCTTCGGTCAACACGGTCAACTCCAATGGCGCGATGAAGACGGCGATCGCTCAGGATCCGCGTGCGATCGGCTATGTCGGCATCGGCCATCTTGACGCGAGTGTCGCGGGCGTGGCGATCGACGGCCATGTGCCTTCGCAGGAGAACGCGGCCAAAGGCGAATACCCCGTGGTGCGCGATCTGTTCATGAACACGAAGGGCGAACCGACCGGTCTGACGGCGGCGTTTGTCGATTACGTTTTCAGCGAACCGGGCGCGAAGATCATCGAAAAGAGCGGTTATATCCCTCTGCCCAAGCCCGTAAAGAAATAAGGCCTTTGTTTTGAAGGCTTCCGATAACGGCCCGCTTGCGTTGCGGGCGCTGGCTGTCACCGTTTCGGCTCTGCTCGGAACGGTGATTGCCTTTATCCTGGTCTCGGGCATTGAAGCGCTGTTCAAAGGGCGTGGCATGGATCTGTTCGGAGCGGTCTGGAATCCGGCGGCGGGAAAGTTCGGTATCCTAGCGATGATCCATGGCACGCTGCTTCTGGCTCTCTCGTCGCTGGTGCTCGGCTTTCTACTCTCGCTGGGATGCTGCTGCATACTGAACGGGCTTGCACCGCAGCCTGTTGCCTCGGCGCTGATGCTCCTGCTGACGGTGATGACGGCGATGCCGACGGTCGTGTACGGTTTCGCGGCCGTGTTTCTGCTCGTGCCGCTGATCCGAAGCGCGCTCGGCGGAACGGGGTTCTGCTGGCTGGCCGCGGCCCTGCTGCTGGCTTTGCAGGGCCTTCCGGCGATGACTTTGCTTATGCACGGCGCAGTCAAAACACATGCTGCGCAGACCAGGCTCACGGCGGAGTCCCTGGGGCTGACGAAAGCGCAGCATTTGGCCCGAATCGCCCTGCCGCTGTCGTCGCGCGCGATGCTGTCGGCGGCGGTGATCGGTCTGGGACGTGCCGTGGGCGACGCGCTGCTGCCGGCGATGCTGGCGGGGAACGCGATCCGCTTTGCGAAAACGCCGTTGGATTCTCTGCGAACGCTCACGTCGCACATCTCGCTGGTGCTGTCGTCTGACATCGGCGGCGGCGAGCATCTTTCGCTGTTGCTGGCCGGCGCGCTGCTTCTGCTGTTTTGCGCGGCGGTGTCGCTGACGGCGCGTCGGCTTTCAAGGAGGAAGGGCGCATGAAAGTCCGCGAGGCTGCTCTTTCCGCGCTGGGCTGGTTTTCGCTGCTGGCAGTCGGCGGCGGCGTTGTGGCGCTCGTCGGGTTCCTTGTTCTGCGCGGCGGTCCGGCGCTGAATGCACGACTGTTTTTTGACGATACGCCTGTCTGGGACGCAGTCTTCGGGCTGCGGCCGGTGTGGGACGGCGTCTGGCCGGCGATGGCGGGCACGCTCTCGCTGCTGGCGGTGACGATGGCACTGGCGTTGCTGCCGGGGCTGGCCTGCGGCGTGTATCTGGCCTGCTTTGCGTCGCCGCGAGGGCGTGAGCTCATCGGCGCAAGCGTGGACGTGCTGGCGGGGATCCCCTCGATCGTCATGGGCCTGTTCGGTCTGGAGCTGATCGTCGCGCTGCGGCGGACGTTTCTGCCGAACGGCACGACGTGTCTGCTGCTGGCTGGGTTCTGTCTGGCGCTGCTGGTGCTGCCCACGCTGATCGTTGCGGTGCGGACGGCGATCGAAGCGCTGCCCGCACGTCTGTCGCTGACGGCCGATTCCTTGGGACTGACAAGAGCTCAGACGGTCCGGCGCCTGCTGATCCCCGCGGCATCATCGGGCATCCTTGGCGGCGTGATCCTGGCGATGGGGCGCGCGATGGAGGACACGGCGGTGATCATGCTGACCGGCGCGGTGGCGAACGCGGGACTGCCCGCGGGGCTGACGGCCAAGTTTGAGGCGCTGCCGTTCCGCATCTATTACACAGCGGCGCAGTACACGGGACCGGAAGAGCTGGCACGGGGCTTTGGCACGGCGCTGTTTCTGCTGCTCATGTCCGAGTCGCTGATTCTGGCCGCGAAAACGCTGCAAAACAGGCTGTCGCGGAAGTGGCGGGGAAGGTGAGGGATACCGAAATGCCTGACGATATGAAAACGAATTTCCGCGAAATGCGCTGCGCCGTCGTGCGCGGGCTGAACGTGGCGTTTGGCGGCCGCGTGGTTCTGCGCGATGTGGACGCCGATTTCCCCGTGGGAAAGGTGAGCGTCATCCTTGGCCGTTCCGGCTCGGGCAAATCGACCCTGCTGCGGTCGATCAACCGTCTCAACGAGTGCTTTGACGGCTGGCGCGGCTCGGGCGACGTGCGCGTGCTTCTTGGCGGCAAGCTCGTTCCCGTTGCGGGAAACAGTGCGCCGCAGATCACGGAGCTGCGCCGGCGGGTCGGCATGGTCTTTCAGACTCCCAATCCGCTGCCCGTCAGCGTGCGGCGCAATATCACGCTGCCGCTGGAACTGACGCTTGGCCTTTCTCGTGCACAGACGGAAGAAGCGATGCGTGAAAGTCTGACGGCCGCGGGATTGTGGGATGAAGTGAGCGACCGCCTTGACGCTTCCGCGCTGAATCTCTCGGGCGGACAGCAGCAGCGCCTTTGCCTTGCTCGCGCTCTGGCGCTCAAGCCGGATCTGCTGCTGCTCGACGAACCGACGGCCTCGCTTGACCAGACGGCGGCGCAAAAGGTGGAGAGTCTGATCCTGGCGTTGAAGGAAAAAGTCTCCGTGATCATGGTCTCACACAGTCTGCAACAGGCTTCACGTCTGGCCGATCATGCCGTGATCATGGCCGACGGATGCGTGATCCGGACCTGCGATTCGCTCGGACTGAGGGCCGCTCTCGAGGACGGTTCGCTGATCCGGGAGGCGTTTTAGGAAACTGATTAGCGTGCAAAGAATAATCCCTGTCTGCTGTTTTGAAGTGGCAGACAGGGATTTTTGTGACAATCGCTTTTAGTTTTTCTTCGGCAGCAGCGCCGCGACGACTGTGCCGGCCGCGGCCGTGGTGATCCAGATCATGTTGTACGAGGCCATCGGCATGACGCGCGCGGCGAATTCGACGAGCGCCTGGGCGTGGAAGAGTTTGCTCACGTCGGGCATCATGCAAAGCGTGTCGAGCACGGCGCCGACGGCAGTAAAAGCCGTGACGACGGCAAACGTGCGCTTTGAGCAGCCGCGGAAGTGTTCCCACAGCACCATCAGGATCAGCGTGATGGCGAGCGGGTAGAGCGTCAGCAGGATCGGCAGCGAGAACTTGATGATCGTCGAAAGCCCGAGGTTTGCCAGTCCGAACGAGATGCAGCAGAACAGCACCACCCATTTGTTGTACGAGAGCGCGTTCGGGAACATCTCCGAGAACGTCTGCGCGTTGCTGACGATCAGGCCGATGGCCGTTTTCAGACAGGCCAGCAGCACCGTCAGCGCCAGGAACAGCGCACCGAAGCCCGTGAAGTAGTGACGCGAGATCACGCCGAGAGCCAGCCCGCCGTTTTCAGCGAGCGGATAGACGGCGCGGCTCTGCGCTCCCAGCTGTGTCATGGCGATGTAGATCAGCCCCATGAACGCGCAGCTGAAAACACCGGCGTTGATCACGTTCGCGGCGATCGCCTCGGCGTCTTCAACGCCAAGTCCGCGCAGCACGTTGATAACGATGATGCCGAATGCCAGCGCCGCCACGGTGTCCATCGTGTTGTAGCCTTCCAGCACGCCGCGTGCGAACGCCCCCGTGGCGTAGGCCTTTTCCGGCTGAATGGCAGCGGGACTGCCCATCGGGTTCAGCAGCGCCGAGATCAGCAGCCAGCCGAGCATGATCAGCAGCATGGGATTGAGCACGCGCCCCACCCAGGTGAGGATGGCGCTGGGCCGCAGCGAGAACCACAGCAGCGCGATGAACATCGCGGCCGAGAAGATGAAGAGCGCGACCTTTGGATTGACGCCCTGCGGGAGCATCGGCACGACGCCAACGTCAAACGGCACCGTGATGCAACGGGGAGCGACGAACAGCGGTCCGATCGACAGATAGAGCGCGCACGTGAAGAAAACGCTGTACGCCCGGCCGACCTTCGAGCTCAGTTCGAGCACGCCGTCGCAGCGTGACAGGCCGAGCGCGACGACGCCGAGCAGCGGCATGCCGACAGCGGTGACGAGGAAACCGAGCGACGCGGGCCAGACGTTCGATCCCGCCATCTGTCCCAGCGAGATGGGAAAGATCAGGTTGCCCGAGCCGAAAAACAGTCCGAACAGCAGGCTGATGACGGAAAGCGTTTCGACAAATGAAATACGGGTTCTCATAGGATGACCTCCGATGATAAAAGTGAATCGATTATATCACGGAATATTGTGCCTGTATTATGCATGAAAAACAAAGCAGATTTGTCCGTAGCACGGTAAAATCATGCAAATACGGAGAAGGCTGACTGCAGCGTGAGGAGCCGTCAATATGTCCGTTTCGGATTTTTCGGGTATCTGCCCTGTCTCACGCGCTCGGTTTGCTCTCTGATCTCGACGATCGCCCACAGGTTGGTCGCGCCGAAAAACGCCGTCAGCCAGCAGACGAGGCCGCTCATTTGCGTCGAAAACGCGACCGCGGCCAGCCCGGTCACGAGAAAAACCGGCCAGATCCTCTCGGAGAAATAATATTCACCTTTGATGACGATGGGATAGTACGCTCCCATGATGAACAGCGAGGCAACGCCGAAGATCACGGCGTCCAGGTTCAATTCGCTCATTGGAAGGCCTCCTTTGGTTTGGGGCTGTTTCGTTTGGATCATTACGTTCATCCACATTGTAGCGCGTGTTGCGGCATTTTGTCCACGAAAGGGCCAAAGCGAAAAGCGCATAAGCAATCATTCTGTTTCCTGTAGAACATCCTGCCGGCGAGTTGACGAAATCCGTCCGGCGCGGTATTTTTATGACTAATTTCGGCAAAATTCGTGCCGGAGCGATCTTAGTGTTGAAAGAAGGCTTTGCGGTGCCCGAACATCAGACTGAGCTTGAAACGGCGGAACGCCCTTACCGATATGTGATTGCCTGCGCGTGCTCTGCGTCGTTGTTTATCGCGCTGGGACTGGGGAACATGCCGGCGGGGCAGTACGTCGCGCCGGTGACGGCCGATCTCGGCGTCGCCCGCATGGATTTTTCGCTCATGTTCAGTGTGCGCTTTGTGATGGGCACTCTCGCGGGACTGATGTGGGGAAAGTTCCTCGCCCGCCTGGGCGTGCGCGTGATGTCGGGGGCCGGATTTGCCCTTCTGAGCTGCGCCTTTCTCATCTTTTCGCTCGCGCATTCGCTGCCGGCCTTTTATTTCGGCGGCGCGGTGCAGGGGCTGGGCGTGACGCTGGGCTCGAACGCGACGTGCTCATACCTCGTTGATGGCTGGTTCAGGAAAAACAAAGGCACGGTGCTCGGCCTCGTCTTCGCCTCCAGCGGCCTGGGCGGCGCGCTGTTCAACGTGCTCGTGGCGCGCACGATCCTCGTCGCCGGCTGGCGCACGTCGTACCGACTCACAGCGTGGATCATGCTCGCCGCGGCGGTCATGATGACCGCTGTCGTGCGTGATCCGGGCGGCGCTTCGGGAGAACGGCGCCGGCGCACGTCCGCGGAAAGTTGGGAAGGCGTGCCGCTGCCCGTGCTCTTCCGACAGCCGTATTTTTACGGCATCGCCGCGTTCATCTTCGTGCTCGGCGTGCTCTGCAATCCCGTGTACAGCCTGGCGCCGGCACATCTGACCGACCTCGGTTTCGACCGCATGTTCGCGGCCAGGGCGGTCGGGATGCTGTTCATCGTTCTGGCCGTTTCCAAAGTCGCCGTCGGCGTCATCTACGACCGTTTCGGGCTGAGATCCGGCGTCGTGCTGTGCATGTGTTCCGGCATCGCTTCGATGCTGCTGCTTGCCGGCGCCCGGTCCAAGATCAGCGCCGTGTTGTTCGCCGTGCTGATGGGCGTGGAGATGCCGATCGAGACGATCCTGCTGCCGATGATCATCGCCAGCCTGATGGGCCGCAAGGCCTACACGTCGCTGATCGGCGCCGCGTTCGCGATGATCTCGGCGGGGATCGCGCTCGGCAATCCGCTCGTCAACTACATCTACGACCGCTGCGGCAGCTACGCCCCGGCGCTGTACGGGCTGTGCTGCGTGGCGGCGGCCTCGCTGGCGATGTACTTCTGGTGCGAATCCCAGGCGAAGAAACTGCAAAACGCCTGCGCAAACGATCAATAGATTCGGGCCTGCCGATGCGCCGCTTTCTCCGGCCGGGGGGAAAGCGGCGTAATCTATTGATATGGCATGTTGTGGTATACTTCCGGTGATGGAAACGCGCGGTGCGGCTCTGTACGTCCGAAGCGCCGCGGATCGTAAAGGAGAGCGGGGGATGGCTGTGACGGAACGGAAAGGAGCTCCGCAGAAGATCGTCGTTCGGGGCGCGAGAGTGCATAATCTGAAAAACGTGGATGTCGATGTGCCGTTGGGCTGCATCACCGGTATCGCCGGTGTTTCCGGCTCGGGTAAATCGTCTCTGGCGCTCGGCGTGCTCTATGCCGAAGGTTCGCGCCGCTATCTTGAGGCGCTTTCGACGTACACGCGGCGGCGTCTGACGCAGGCGGCGAAAGCGAACGTCGACGAAGTGCTCTATGTGCCGGCTGCTTTGGCGCTGCACCAGCGCCCTGGCGTGCCGGGCATCCGCAGCACGTTCGGCACGGGGACGGAACTGCTCAACAGCCTGCGCCTGATGTTTTCCCGTCTGGGCAGTCACCGCTGCCCGAACGGGCATTACCTGCCGCCGTCGCTGAACGTCGCGGCCGAACGCGAACTGATCTGTCCCGAGTGCGGTGCACATTTTTACGGTCCCGGGGCCGAAGAGCTGGCCTTCAACAGCCAGGGCGCCTGCCGCACCT
>JAEEUD010000039.1 GCA_016286835.1 Pyramidobacter sp.
CTGACAGCGTTGTCGGAGACTACGTTTGCGGGCAACGACCTGAAAGCCGGCAAAGATTTGCGCGTCCACACCTACGGCGACATGACGTTCAACGACGCCACAGCCGGGGGCAGCGCGTGGATCCTTGGCCTCGGCTCGTCGGCAGCACGGTTGAAGTTCCATACCCTTCGGGCAGAAGGTCATGACACGGCTATCCTGCTTGAACGCGGTTACCTGGATTACTGGTGGGTCACAGCCGGACTTGATGTTGCTATTGGTGTTCGTACTTACGATAATCCGAGTGGTGAGGGAAGTATCGGAGTTGTTGAAAGGCTTGATCCGGACTCGGGCTACTCCATTTTGTATCCGGTTGGCGGTTCGCTGATGCCGGCTGACCCGTTCAACTTCCGCGTGGTCGATTTACTTCATGATTATGCGACTGGAAAGAACGATATCGACCCCAATTGGGATATAGGCGGATATAGCGACGAAGATTGGCCTGGCAGAGACTACCTGGCGTCATTCGGCCGCGAGGCAAGACGCATGTGGCCGCGCAAAGAGCTTTCGGATTCGAATCTGGTTGTCGGAAGCGACGACATCGAAGTCAATCTTGACGACAACGGCTACTGGCTGCCCGAAGAAGACGAACCGCTCGAAAGAGATAAAAAACTTCTGAGCGTAAGCGAACAATAAGTAGAACTACAGCAAAAACGCCGCGGAACAGTAATGTTCAGCGGCGTTTTTATAACCGATTCAGAATACGGACAAACAGACTTTTGTTTCTTCTCTTTGACGCTAAAGATATGGGTACATTAAAAGCAAATTTGATCAAACACTACTATTCTGGCCATATGAAAAGGGCCATACCGTCACTGGCCAGAAAGGACCAATTTAGCCGATAAGAAAGGACTAATGGCAATGTACCTGACTTAAGAAACCGTTGATTAATGCCCGCAAAATGTAGATTGCATGTGGCTCTCTAGGTCTGTTTTTAATTCTGCGTGTAGCATTACGATATGAATAAGACCATTTGGCGATCACTTAGATAAACACGTAAATTTTCATCACTCACAAGTATTGTTCTTGAATTACTACATAGCGACGAAAAATACTGTATACAAAGTTCATTTTTCACCCGATAAATTTTTTTCGTTGTATTTCTTGAAGTCGTGGGGTTATTTTTCGCCATTTTTCATGATAGAATCGCGTTAGTGAAAGTTTTTTGTCGCGCGTTTTGCTGTTTTTGTGACTGCAGGAGCGAGCGGAGTTTTTTCGCAAAAAGGGTTCAATCGGGGGAGACATGGGTCTCTCCGAAGGTTTCGTCTGATACGTTCGCGTATCGCAGCAAATATCCAAGGGGGAGTTTTTGAAAATGGCTAAGCATTGGAAGACAATGGACGGCAATATGGCCGCCGCGCACGTCAGCTATGCGTTTACCGAAGTTGCCGCGATCTACCCGATCACGCCTTCTTCGCCGATGGCTGAGGATTGCGACGAATGGGCGGCCCAGGGCCGTAAGAACATCTTCGGCCGCGTCGTCGAGATCACTGAGATGCAGGCCGAGAGCGGCGCTGCCGGCGCTGTCCACGGCGCTCTGAGCGCGGGCTCACTGACGACGACGTTCACGGCGTCGCAGGGCCTCCTGCTGATGATTCCCAACATGTACAAGATCGCCGGCGAGCGCCTTCCCGCCGTGTTTGACGTGAGCGCCCGTGCGCTTGCTTCGCACGCTTTGTCGATCTTCGGCGACCACAGCGACGTGATGGCCTGCCGCGGCACCGGTTTTGCCATGCTGGCCGCTTCCAGCGTCCAGGAGACGATGGATATGACCGCTGTTGCTCACCTGTCGGCGATCAAATCACGCGTTCCCTTCCTCAACTTCTTCGACGGCTTCCGTACGTCGCACGAAGTGCAGAAGATCGAGACGCTGGATTACGACGATCTGGCCAAGCTTGTCGATTACGACGCGATTGCCGAGTTCAAGGCCGACTCGCTCAATCCTGAGCATCCCTATATCAAGGGTACGGCTCAGAACCCCGACATCTTCTTCCAGGCCCGCGAAGCCTGCAATCCGTTCTATGACGAGCTGCCCGAAACGGTCGTCAAGTACATGGACGACATCACCAAGCTGACGGGCCGCGAGTATCATCCGTTCAACTACTACGGCGATCCTGAAGCTGATCGCGTTATCGTCTGCATGGGCTCGGCCTGCCAGGCGGCCGAGGAGACGGTCGATTATCTGCGTGCCCGCGGCGAGAAGGTCGGTCTGATCATCGTCCACCTGTACCGTCCGTTCAGCCCCAAGTACTTCTTCAACGTTCTGCCCGCGACGGTCAAGAAGATCGCCGTCCTTGACCGCTGCAAGGAGCCCGGCGCGCTCGGCGAGCCGATGTATCAGGATGTCTGCGCGCTCTTCGAGGAGTTCGCCGGTGCCGATAAGCCTGTCATCGTGGCCGGCCGTTACGGTCTGGGCTCGAAGGACACGACGCCCACTCAGATCAAGGCTGTGTACGACAACCTCAAGAGCTACAAGCCGGTCAATCACTTCACGATCGGCATCGTGGACGATGTGACGTTCCACTCGCTTCCTCTTGGTGAGCCCATCAATGCTGCTCCTGAAGGAACGATCCGCTGCAAGTTCTGGGGCCTTGGCTCCGACGGCACGGTCGGCGCGAACAAGAACGCCATCAAGATCATCGGCGACCACACTGACCTGTACGCTCAGGGCTACTTCTCCTACGACTCGAAGAAGTCCGGCGGCATCACGGTGTCGCACCTTCGCTTCGGCAAGAAGCCCATCAAGTCCACGTATCTGATCCAGAATGCTGATTTTGTCGCCTGCCACAAGCAGGAGTACCTGCACCAGTACGACGTGCTGGCCGGCCTGAAGAAGGGCGGCAACTTCCTGCTCAATACGCAGTGGACCGACATGGAGGCCCTTGAGGCCAACCTGCCCGCCAAGGTGAAGCGCTACCTCGCCAAGAACGAGATCAACTTCTATGTCATTGACGGCACGGATATCGCTCAGAAGATCGGCCTCGGCAACCGCACGAACATGGTCATGATGTCGGCTTTCTTCAAGCTGTCGAACGTCATCCCCATGGAAGACGCGGTCAAGTACATGAAGGACGCGATCCAGAAGTCCTACGGCCGCAAGGGCGAGGACATTATCAACATGAACAACGCGGCGGTCGATCAGGGCTACGGCGCTCTGAAGAAGATCGAGATCCCCGCGGCCTGGGCCGAAGCGACCGACGCCCCCAAGTCCGAAGCTAAGGGTTGCTGCGAAGAGCGTCCTGACTTCATCCGCGAGATCGTCGATCCGATCAACGCTCAGGAAGGCGATAAGCTGCCCGTCAGCGCCTTTGTCGGTATTGAGGACGGCCGTTTCCCCAGCGGTACGTCGGCGTTTGAGAAGCGCGGCGTGGCCGTGTTCGTTCCCGAGTGGAACAAGGACAAGTGCATCCAGTGCAACCAGTGCGCGATGGTCTGCCCCCACGCCACGATCCGTCCGATCGTGCTCGACGAGGGGGAGGCGGCCGAGGCTCCGGCCGGCTTCGAGACGATCGACGTGAAGGTCCCCAAGGAGTTTGCCGGCATGAAGTTCCGTATGCAGGTCAGCCCGCTTGACTGCCTTGGCTGCGGCAACTGCGCCGACATCTGCCCCGTGAAGGCTCTGGAGATGAAGCCGCTTGCTTCGCAGATGGATCAGGCCGAAAACTGGCACTTCGGTGTCGATCACGTCAGCGATAAGTCCTATCTGCTGCCCACGACGCACAACATGAAGAACAGCCAGTTCGCGATGCCTTACTTCGAGTTCTCCGGCGCCTGCGCCGGCTGCGGCGAGACGCCGTATGCAAAGCTTGTGACTCAGTTGTTCGGCGACAGAATGATGATTGCCAACGCTACGGGCTGTTCGTCGATCTGGGGCGCTTCCGCTCCGTCGATGCCCTACACGACCAACGCTCTTGGACAGGGCCCGGCCTGGGGCAACTCGCTGTTCGAGGACAACGCCGAGTACGGCATGGGCATGGCCATGTCGGTCAAGAACAGCCGCAATGATCTGATCGCCAACGTTGAAGCGCTGCTTGCCAGCGATAAGCTGCCCGAAGAGGTCCGCAAGGCGCTTCAGGGCTGGTACGACGTGCGCAACGACGCCGAGGGAAGCAAGGCCGCGGCCGAAGCTGTGTACGAAGTTGTCGACATCGACCTTGAGGACGAAGAGCTGAACGCCAAGCTGGCCCGCGTGGCCGACCTGAGCGACTTCCTTGTCAAGAAGTCGATCTGGATCTTCGGCGGCGACGGCTGGGCTTACGACATCGGTTTCGGCGGCCTCGACCACGTGCTTGCCAGCGGCGAGAACATCAACGTGCTCGTCTTCGACACCGAAGTGTACTCCAACACCGGCGGTCAGTCGTCCAAGTCCACGCCCACCTCAGCGGTCGCAAAGTTCGCCGCGTCCGGCAAGAAAGTCTCCAAGAAGGACCTTGGCCGCATCGCGATGACATATGGCTACGTCTATGTGGCTCAGTGCGCCATGGGTGCCGACAAGAACCAGCTTGTCAAGGTCCTGTCGGAGGCCGAGGCCTATGATGGTCCTTCTCTGATCATCTGCTACGCCCCCTGCATCAACCATGGCCTTAAGTCCGGCATGGGCAAGAGTCAGGCTCAGGAAAAGAAGGCTGTCGAAGCCGGTTACTGGCATCTGTACCACTATGATCCTCGTCTCGAAGAGCAAGGCAAGAACCCCTTCGTGCTTGACTCCAAGGAGCCGAAGGCTTCGTTCCGTGAGTTCCTGATGAGCGAGAACCGTTACACCTCACTTGCCAAGACCAATCCCGCCCTGGCGGAGGAACTCTATCAGAAGGCCGAGCGTGACGCCAAGCGCCGCTACCTTGTCTACAAGAGCCTTGCTGACGCTGCGCCGATCGTGGCTGAGTAACCAACCGAACAAGGCTGTATGTAAAACGGGAGCCGGAATTTTCCGGCTCCCGTTTTTTACGCTTACTTGACGAATCGAAAGTGGCAATTTATAAAGAAATAAAACGCGCAAGGAGAGAATGACACATGGCATCAAAAGTTGCGGTCATCGAAATCGGGACGAATTCGATCAAGTTCTGCATCGGCATGCTGGATGAAACGGGACATATCGTTTATATTACCGATACGGCCTTACCGACACGTCTGGGCGAAGGTCTGGACCGCACAGGACTCATTTCATCCGAGGCGTGCAAACGTAACGTTGTTGCTGTTGCTGAGTGTGTTGTCCAGGCCAGTGAAGTAGGTGTCTCTAAAATCATCGTCATAGGCACAGCGGCCGTGAGGAGGGCGGTGAACGCCGCGGCGTTTCGTTCTAGCATTAAGGAGCAATGCGGTGTCGATCTGCATGTTTTGTCAGAGGCGGAAGAGGCGCGGCTGTCGTATGAAGCAGTGCTGTACGGCCTGAATGTCCCGTCCGACGGCGTATTGATGACGATGGACACAGGCGGCGGCAGCACGGAGTTCGTCTTTGCCGAGGGTGATCGGGTGATACGCAGCTTCAGCGTGCCGCTCGGGGCAGTCGTGCTGACGGAACGGTGGGGAATGCAGGACGCTGTCTCCGATCCAACGTTGAAACAGGCGCGGGCGGAAATCAGGGACCTGCTTTCACGCGCTGGTGTTTGCGGTCCCGTAGCACTGGCCGTGGGAATGGGCGGGGGAGTGACGGCTTTGGCCGCTGCAGCAGAGCGATTGCGCAAGTACACTTCCGGTGCCGTGCATGGTTCGATCCTGACAGCAGAGAAGACCGAGGAACTGTTGCTTGCGTTTGCTTCCCGAAACGCGGCTGAACGCAAAGAATTTGCCAACTTCCCGCCGGGGCGGGCCGATATTGTCCTCGCCGGAGCATGCATCGTCAAGTCTGCGATGGAACTTGTGGGCGCAGGAATAATGACCGTCAGCGCTTATGGCCTCCGACACGCTCTTGTTCGTGAACTGTTGACGTTGCCGGTTTGAAATGGAAGTAGGAGTTGTTCAGTATTTCCTTTATAACGACCATTTACCAAATTATAAGCTATAAATAATGCCATTTATACTCTTATGTCTTCGTTAATTTTGATTTTGTTTCTTGACAAAGCATAGATGACAATTTAAAATAGCTTCAACAGCTTTTAAGCTGCTCTATGCAAAATCTTTTCTTACACAGGGAGGGAGTCTTATGCTCAAGAGGTTCACGAACGCATGCGTTAAGTTGGTCGATCGCTGGCTTCCTGATCCGTTCCTATTCGCCATCGTGCTGACGCTGGTCGTCTTCGGTGCGGCGGTTGCGCTCACGGATCAGACTCCGGTCCAGGTACTTGCATACTGGGGCGACTTCAAGAAAGGATTCTGGAACCTGCTGACGTTCTCGATGCAGACTTCGATGATCGTCGTCTTCGGCTCGACGCTGGCGAAGACGAAAGTTTTCAGCGTGATGATCTCGTCGCTGGCTGGTATCGCGACTTCGTCGGCCTCCGCGATCATCCTGATCACGATCGTGTCGGGCGTGTTCAGCTGGCTGAACTACGGGCTCGGCCTGATCATCGGTGCCCTGCTTTCCAAGGCGATCGTCAAGAAGATGGCGCAGACGCATCCTGACGTGAAGCTCGACTATCGTCTGCTGATCGCAGCCGCTTACTCCGGCTTCGTCATCTGGCACCAGGGTCTGTCCGGATCGATCCCGCTGACGATTTCCACGGGCTTCAAGGTCGGTGAGATGAACATCATCGCGCCCATTACCGAGACGCTGTTCCATCCCATCAATCTGATCACCGTCGTGGCCTGCCTTCTGCTCCTTTGCGTCGTTAACGTGGCAATGACGCCTGACGAAGAGCATACGATCACCGTCGATCCTTCGTTGCTTGCCGACGACGAATTCAATCCTACCTACGAGATCAAAACTCCCGCCGACCGCATGGAACACAGCAAGATCCTCTGGCTGGCGACGGTCATCCTCGGCTGGGCTTACATCATCTACTACTTCCACTCGTTTGCTGCCAGCGGCAAGAGCGTGCTGAACGGGCTTGGCCGTAACTCGGTCAACATCGTTCTGCTGTTCTCGGGCATCCTGCTTCACGGTGATCTGCGCCGCTATGTCGACGCACTGAAGAGCTCCGTCAGCTCGGTAGCCGGCGTTATCCTTCAGTATCCGTTCTATGCCGGCATCATGGCCATCATGGTCGGTACCGATGCTGCGGGCGCCAGCCTTGCGAAGATGATCTCCAACTTCTTCGTGCAGCACTCGACGAAGCTTACGTTCCCGTTCTTCACGTTTATCTCTGCCGGTATCGTCAACTTCCTCGTTCCTTCCGGCGGCGGTCAGTGGGCGGTTCAGGCGCCCATCGTCATGCAGGCTGCCTCTGAGATCGGCGTGCCGCAGAGCCTTGCCGCCATGGCCATTGCCTTCGGCGATCAGTGGACGAACATGATCCAGCCGTTCTGGGCCCTGCCCGCTCTGGCTGTGGCCGGTCTGAAAGCCAAGGACATCATGGGCTTCATGGTGGTCGTGACGATTGCTTCGGGAATTGTACTTGGTGTCGGTATTTTCGCCTGGGCGTTCTTCATCTAGGCCGTACTGACTGATTCTTTTCTTTAACCGAACAAAACCCCTCCGTGAGATCCGCCGTTTATGCAGGGTGTGTAAACGAGCGTTTCCTCCCGGAGGGGTTTTTGTGCCAAGATAAGTATAAGAACGTTAAAACACTAGAACGAGGCGCACGAATTTCAGGCATGGGTAGTGATTTTACGGTGGTAAGCGCGTATAATACAAAATATCTGTGGACTTTTTTCACGCGTCTTCCGCGCACGTTTTCTCGTGTCGTTGCGAAAGCTAAGCGTGTCCCATCAATCCCGTCAGGAGTTGACCGTAAATTGGAGAATAAACAGGAACGCCAAAAGAGCCGCGCTTCGTTTTGGGGGCTGATCGGTTCGATGTTCGTCCTGACAGTAGGCTCGATGTACGGCGCACAGCAAAGCGCCGTTGAGCTGCAGGAGTTGCGTGATTTTTCCTTTGCCGCTTTTTTCCCGTCTCTGGAAGCGAAAGCGGCGCTGGCTCAGGGAGATCTTATTCAGCGAACGATTTCCGCGAACTCACTTGGCGGCATGTCGACGTTGCTGCCTGACGTGCCGGAGTTTGAGCAGAGCGGACTGCTGCTCGATGAAGTCGTACCCGACGAAGACCCGCTTGACGGCGGACGCATCGTCATTCTGCCGGCGCCGGATTTTGACCAGTCGTTCCGAAATCCGCTGCCGGTGCATAATCCTTATATGTCACTGACGCTTTCAGAGGCTGATCATCTGAAGCAGACCGATGTCATCCTCGACCGCCTGCTGAACGACGAAGATGACGGCGACGACGATGCCGACGAACGCCCTTGGATCGAACACACCGTGGCGCCGGGGGAGCGTATGGTCGATATTTCCCATAAGTACGGTATTCTCGTGGCGACGATCAGTAAGGCGAACAACATTACCAATCCGAACAAACTGTCCTTGGGACAGGTGCTGTTGATCCCCCGCGAGGAGGATCTGCTTGACGATGTGCTCGAAGAGCAGAAAAGCCGTATCGAGGAAAAGCAGGCCGCGAAAAAGCAGGTCGAGCTCGTGCAATACAAGCGCTATGTCGTTCGTCCTGGAGATTCGCTTTGGATGATCGCGAGCGCCAACAAGCTGAGCATCGATTCGCTTTACGGCACGAACATCCTGCGCAATCCCGACCGTCTTGCTCCAGGTACTGAGTTGAGGATCCCAAATCAGGACGGGCTCAGCGTTAAAGCAGCAGCAGGGCAGACACTTGCGGCGTTGGCTAAAAAGTACAACGTTCCAGAGAAATCTATCCGCATGGCCAACGGTCTGAGCGACAAGGCGACGATCAAGCCCGGGCAGGAGGTCTTCATTCCGGGCGCGAGCCAGACGCTTGTCGTCTATCGCAGCACTGCCAGCGGCGGCGGCAAGTCGAAAAAAGCGCCGCCGGTCGCGAAACCGGCAGCGGGTGTATCGGGCCGTTTTTCCTGGCCTGTGATGGGCAAGGTGACCAGTCCGTTCGGCTGGCGCCGTCACCCGATCAAACGCACGCAGATCTTCCATGCCGGTATCGACGTCGGTCTGCCGCGTCATACGCCGATCCGTGCCGCGAAGGGCGGCCAGGTCATCTTCGCAGGCTGGATGAACGGTTACGGCCGAACGGTGATCATCCGCCACGACAGCGTGTACACGACTTTGTACGGCCACGCGCAGTCTCTCACTGTCGAAAAAGGACAAAACGTGAAAAAGGGACAGATTGTCGCCACTGTAGGTTCCAGCGGCCGAGCGACAGGACCTCACTGCCATTTCGAGGTCCGCATCAACGACAAGCCGACGAACCCGATGAGTTATTTGAGGTAACTTTACTGAGGTACTTTGGTTAAAGGAGAAAACATGATCATGAAAAAATACAGTGCTGTCGTGCTGGCAGTTTATCTCTGTTGCGCGCCCGTGTTTGCGGTTGGGAACGCTGACGCTCCGAAACTGATCGATCAGCTGGAACAGACTGTCTACGGTAAGGTTCGCGCGGGTTCTCTTGTCAGCCGGCTCGACGCGGTCGAGAAGGATCTGTACGGAACGAAGCTGCAGGGCACGCTTGCGGAGCGTCAGGCGGCGCATATCGACTTCGTTGAAAAAGGTTCGAACGGTCAGCCTTCGCTGCTGTTTAAAATGAGCGTTGCCGAGTGGGGGCTGGAACTTCTCAATAACGGTGTGTTGCCGCTTGTCTCTCGGATCCCAGTCGTTGAGAAGCGTCTTGAAGGTGCTCCGATGGACGAGCGCCCCGTGGCGATGCGCGTAGAGCGCGTCCTTGGCATGGTCGTTTCCGATCCCGTTACCAGTGTGCCTGTGGAAGTTCCCGCTCATACAGTTGCGCGGCTTCAACTGACGCAGACGCTCAAACCGTCGGTGACGAAAAAGGGCGACATCGTCCTGCTCCGTCTGACACACAATATCGTCATCGGCAACAACCTGGTCGTTCCTGTCGGCTCGCCGGCCGAGGCGATTGTTACGTCCGTGAAAAAACCGCGCAGCTTCGGACGTCCCTCAGAAATCAAACTTTCCGTTCGCAAACTCTTCACGTTGGGCGGCGGAGCTCTGCCAATGCATGAAGGAGAAGAATCCAAAAAGGCGACCGAATTTGAGGCAAGTTACGCGGCAGCTGCCGGCACCAGCCTTGTCGGCGCGCTTGCGCTGGGGCCGCTGGGACTGGCTGGCGGTTTTCTCGTGCGCGGCAATGCAAAGGATGTTCCTGCCGGAGCTGTTTTGTATGCCGAGACTGCTTCCGCGCAGACTGTCGGCGCTTATCCTGTGCCGGATTCACTGCGTCCTCTGCTGAAAGAGAAATATATCGACGTTGTCGGCGGCGGTGAGGTCAATGTGAAAAAAACGGACGATAACGCG
>JAEEUD010000347.1 GCA_016286835.1 Pyramidobacter sp.
TAGCACCTTTGCGCGGAAAGAACAACAAAATCGCCGTTGCTGTCGTGATCTTTGTACAGAACAAACAAAACAGGCGGGCCGTTTTGGCCGGTCCGCCCGTTTCGCTGCGCATATTTGCTTGAAAATACCCGTTATTTCACTGCGTTCGAGACGATGGCTTCGAGCATCTGTGCCGTCTGCGGCTCGCCGTTCAGGGTGACGGAAAGCAGCGAGCAGTGATCGCCTTCCACCGTGTAGACGACGGAAAGCGCGTCCTTGCTGTCCTTCAGCGTGCCGGTGAACACGGCGGCCGGCTTGCCGTCACGCTTCGTCGCCCGCCACGATGACGACGAGCAGGCGCGCGAAAGGGCTTCGCCGAGGTTGTACGGGCTGCCCTGCACGGGCGTCTCCTTGACAACGTTCAGGGCCGTGCTGTCGCCGAGCCCGACGAGGCCGGCCAGATCGTAGAACGTGTCCTTCGCCACCACTTCGACCGCCTCGCCGTTTTTGATGACGCGCTCAAACGGCACGCGCGTCTGCGGGAAGACGATCGTCAGGCCGTAGAGGATCAGCGCCGTGCCGATCAGCTTGGTCCAGAAGCCGAGCTTCCTCTTTTTTGCCGGCTCCGGATTGCGCTCCTCGAACTGGCGGCGCATCGTCGAAGCGCGGACCGACTTGGGGTCGTTCTGCACGTATGACGGACGCTCCCCCGTTTCCTCGCTCTGGGCCGAAGTGGCACGCAGCGCGCCGCAGTTGGGGCAGAACTTCTGCGAGTCGTTGTCAAACTTCTTTCCGCAGGTGCTGCAATACATTCCCATGATAAACACCTCTTTCTCAAGAATTCAGGCATGGACCTGACGCCCCCGGGAGATATGTTTCACGGGAAAACAAACGTCCCGCGCCTTCCCGGCGGAGCAAATGATCCGAATCTGAGCGTATTATACCGCACAAACGAAAAATACGCTTCGCCCGCCCGGGGGAAAACGCGAAAAAACGGGAAAGCGGCTCTGCGCCGTTTTCCCGTTTCGATATTCTATTCGCGGCCGTTCCAGCAGTAGGTGCACATCTTGCAATGGTCGAGACCTACGGCGTCGAGCATGTCGTCGAGGCGGTTGTACCGCAGCGACGTGAAGCCCATCTGCGCGCGGATGCCCTCGAGCATGGCCAGATAGCGGTCGCTTTCGGGATTGGCGTATTCGGCCAGCACTTCCGGCGACGGCTCGTGGCCTTCCAGCTTGCTGACGATGCGCCGGGCGATCAGCTCCATGTCGGAGTTGGAGCGCGAGAAGTTGATGTACTTGCAGCCGTACATGATCGGCGGGCAGGCGGGACGCGCGTGCACTTCCTTCGCGCCCGTGCGGAAGAGGAACTCCGTCATCTTGCGCAGCTGCGTGCCGCGCACGATCGAGTCGTCGATGAGGATCATGCGCTGATTTTCGATCAGCTCGTGCACGGGGATCAGCTTCATTTTCGCGATCATGTCGCGCTTGGACTGTACCGTGGGCATGAAGCTGCGCGGCCACGTCGGCGTGTACTTGATGAGCGGGCGCGAGAAGGGCACGCCCGACTCGTTGGCGTAGCCGATCGCGTGCGCGATGCCGCTGTCGGGGACGCCCGCGGCCGTGTCGGCCTGCTCGCGTGTCATGCCGTCGCGGCGGGCCATGTGCGCGCCGCATTTGACGCGCATCTGCTCGACGGAAACGCCCTCGTAGCGCGACGACGGATAGCCGTAGTACACCCACAGGAACGTGCAGACGCGCATCGGGCCGTCCGGCTTGGCCAGAGTCGTCACGCCCTCCGGCGTCATCAGGTCGATCTCGCCGGGGCCGAGCTCTTTATAGTCACGGTAACCGAGATTGAGATAGGCGAACGGCTCGAACGAGGCGCAGAACCCCTCGTCCTTCATCCCCACCGTCAGCGGCGTGCGGCCGTAACGGTCACGCGCCAGATAAATGCCCTCCGGCGTAAGCAAAAGCAGCGTCATCGAACCGTCGATCACTTCCTGCGCGTGCCGGATGCCCTCGACGAGCGTATCCTTCTGGTTG
>JAEEUD010000040.1 GCA_016286835.1 Pyramidobacter sp.
AAGGGTACACAGCGGCGGCCGAAGGCGGACGGTTTTCAATCTGCACAGTGGCCGTCTGCATTTCGCCGCTTGCCAGAGCCTGATTGACCTTGACGGCCAGTTCGGGTGTGATGCGGCTGCCGGGCGATCCCTGGATCTTGATGCCGTTCGGGCCGGCGATGGCGATCCAGCCGGGCACGGGCGGTCCGACGGTGAGCATTTTCAGAAACAGGCCCATGCGGCGGTGCCGCTGCAGCGGCGTCTCCGTCGAGGAGCCGCTTTCATCGCGGACGATCCCGCGCGCCAGAGTCTGCGAGTAGCGCTCGGCCATCTTCACCATCGCGTCCCGCTGCGCGTAAAGCCCGCGTGTGGAGAAGATCAGCGCCGAGAGGACGGGCACGAGGATGATCATCAGCAGGACGGGCAGCAGCCAGCGGCGCTTTTTCATCATGCGGGCAGCTCTCCTTCAAGCAGCTCGTCGATGAGCAGGACGCCTTTTTTCAGCGCGATGATCAGTGCTTCCGTCTTGTTCTTGGCGCCGAACTTGGTGTAGACCGAGGACAGGTGCGCCTGCACGGTGCGCTCCGTGATCGCCAGCTTTGCCGCAACTTCCTTGACGGGAAAGCCTTTTGACGACAGCAGCAGTACCTCGCGTTCGCGCGGGGAGAGCGGCGCCATCTTGTGCGCGCCTTCTTCATCGACGGAATTGGCGATGCACGAGTCGAGATAGATGCCGCCGCCGATCACCGTTTGCAGCGCCTGCGTCAGTTCCATCACCGCTGATGTCTTGACGATGAAGCCGCGCGCGCCGGCAGAGAGAGCGGCGACGATGTAGGGCTGGGCGTTGTAGGCCGTGAGCATGATGACCCTGGTGGGCAGCTTTTCCTCGTGCACCCGGCGGGCCACGGAGATGCCGTCCATCTCCGGCATACGGATGTCGAGCAGGGCCACGTCGGGCGCGTAGCTTTCGATCATCTTCAGGGCTTCCTTGCCGTCGCTGGCGGAGCCGAGCAGGCGCAGCCCTTCTTCTTCGTTGATCAGCGCTTCCAGCCCTGCGCGCGTGAGCGGGTGGTCATCGGCCAGTACGATCGAGATCATGATTCTTTCCTCCTTGATGATTGGCGTGGAACGCGTCTATTGTATCGCCGCGGCGCGATTCTGTGAATGAACAATTTTGCCTTTTCGCGGTTTTGGAGAAATCTTCAAGCAAAAAATCGGTGTTTTCTCCAATGGGCAGAGCCCGTCTTTTCGGTTATACTTTGGCCACGTTCGGGAGAGAAGATCAAACGAGCGCTTTCAGATAAGCTGTGTTATAATTTAAAAACTCAGGAGGTATTTGAAAATGAAAAAGAACCGTCTGATCCTCAGCGGACTTGCGGTTGCCCTGCTCGGAGCTTCCGCCGCGTTTGCCGCGCCGCACATGGGCGGCTTCGGTCCCCGTCCTCACGGCGGCCCGGGAATGGCGGCTCACTCGCATGAACAGCGCGAGATGAAGCGCATCCCCGACGGCGCGCCCGAGGAGATCAAGACCGCGTATAAGGAAATGCGCAGCCTGCGCCGCGACCTGAACCTCGAGCTTCGCAAGGATTCTCCCGATGCCGCCAAGGCAATGGAGATGCTGAAAAAGTCCGAGGAACTGCACATGAAGGTGCGCGAATGGGAAGTGAAGCAGATCCTTGAAGGCAACGCTCCCAAGCCGCGCGCGCCGCGCCCCGGCTTTGATCCCAAAGGCCGCAGGCCCGGCTTTGGCCCCGCTCCGTTCGGACGCCCGCAGGGCGGCAGCTTCGTTCCGCCTCCGATGATGTGGTGGACGCCGTACGGTTTCCAGATGATGCCCATGCCGCGCCCCGGTTTCGGCCCCAAACCTCACTGCCATTGCGGCATGAACGGCCACGGTCCGCACGGCCCTGCCGCAGAAGCTCCGGAACAGGTCCCCGCGCCTGAGAAGTCCGAAGACGCCAAGCTGTAACGCCTGCGAACGATCGTTTCGCGCAAAGGCGATGGATTCATGACGAAAGGAAAGCCGGATCGCTTGGGCTTTCCGGCTTTCAGAAAGGATGAAGAAAAGATGAAACTCTCTCGTATGCTGATCGCAACCGTGCTGATGGGAACTTTCGTGCTTTCGTCTCCCATGACGGCCCTGAACGCGGCCTATGCCGCCCCGCCCCGTATGGGCGGCGGTCCTGGAAGAGGCCCCGGCGGTCCCGGCGGCTATCGCCCTGCGCCTCCGCGCCACGGCCCGGGCGGTCCCAGAGGCTTCGGCCACGGTGGCCACGGATATCGGCCCGCGCCTCCGCCTCCTCCCCGTCACAAGCATAAGCATAACGACGCCCTCGCCGTCGGCGGTGCGCTGCTGTTCCTCGGCCTGCTCGTCGGCGCTGCCAACAGCAATAACAACAATAATAACAACAACTACGATTACAGCAACGAATACGACTACAACAGAGAGTACGACGGCAACTAAAATGGATCAGGCGTCAGCACTCTTGTCGTAACACAAGGATGCTGTCCCCCCGACTGATTTTGACGATTCTGAAAGGAGGAAACACATTCATGAGTAAGAAGCTCCTCGTTCTCGTCCTCGCGATCGTTGCGGCCTCGGTCGTGCTCAGCGCCGTGCCCTCGTTCGCAGCGCCCGGCAAGGCAGCCGGAGCTCACGTGCTGTCGGCGCGTCACGGCCACGGTCCCGGCCCGGGCTTCCGTCGCGGTCCCGGACCCGGCTTCCATCGCGGCCCCGCTTTCCGCCCCGGACCGCATCGTTTCGGTCCTCCGCCCCGCCGCTATGCTCCGCCGCCGTCACGTTATTACCGCTACGGACCTCCCGGCCCGCCTCCGCGCCGCTGGGGATACCGTCATCACCGCCACCATCACGATGACCTGGCTGCCGCGGGCGCGCTGTTCCTGCTCGGCGCGATCATCGCCGGCGCAAGCAACTGACTTTTAAAATACAGGCTTCCGATGGAAGAATGTCGGAAGCCTGCTCTTTGCGTTTGGTAATTTTCTTTGCTATAATGCCTATCATGTATTACTATTTTTTTAAGGAGGAAACACCGTTGAAAAAGTTTAAGTTTGTTGCCGTTCTGTCCGTCCTTTCCCTTGCCTTTGCCGCTGCCGCGTTTGCCGCCGATTACGGAGTCATCGACGTGCAGAAGATCTTCAACGAGTCCGCGCCCGGCAAGGCTGCCGCGGCCCACATGCAGGAAGTGCAGAAGATCCTTCAGAAGGGCATGGACGACGTGCTCGCCATGCACAAGGGACAGGAGAACACGCCCCAGGCGCAGCAGGCTATCGCCGAAGCGCAGCAGCTTCTTAACCGTCAGCTGGCTGTCGAGCAGCAGGCCACCAACGCCGTGATGGAGCGTGAACTGCGCGAGGCTGTGTCCGCATGGCTGAAGACCAACAAGAAAACCAAGATGATCCTCAGCAAGCAGCTCACGCTTGGCAACACCGGCGATATCGACTTCACCACCGGCGTCATGAAGGAAATGAACAAGCGCAAGCCCACGTTCCCTGCGCTGCCCAAAGTGACGATCAATCGTCCGGCTCCGGCTCCCGCGCCTGCGTCAGGCGAAGTGAAGAAGTAACCGCATGCAATTATTCCCCGAAACGGCCTTTTCTGCCGCTTCGGGGATTTTTTCTGTCATCGTGAAAAGAAGGCGGAAATTCCGCTATAATGATCATCGAACCGCACAACTCTTCTCAGGAGGTCTCCCATGAAGTACACCGAACTCGATACGCCTGCGCTTTTGATCGACCGCGAAGTGATGATGAAAAACATCCGCTCCATGCAGGCGCACGCTGTGCGTTGCGGCGTCTCCCTGCGTCCGCACACAAAGACGCACAAGATGCCCGCGCTCGCCAGACTGCAGTGCGAAGCCGGCGCGCGCGGCATCGCCGTGGCGAAGATCGGCGAAGCCGAGGTGATGGCCGCAAACGGTCTGAATGACATTTTCATCGCCAACGAGCCCGTCGGCGAGATCAAAATGGCCCGGCTCCGCAAGCTGGCTGAAACGATCGACATTTCCTGGGGTATCGACTGCCCTGAACACGTCGAGGCGGCCGAAAAAGCTTTTGTCGGCAGCGAGAAAAAAGCCGAAGTCCTGATCGAGATCGAGGTGGGCGAAAACCGCAGCGGCATCATCGAGGAACACGATTTTCTGAACCTGCTTGCGGCGCTCAAGAACGCGCCGCACGTGCACCTGAAAGGCGTCTTTTCGCACGACGGCAACAGCTATTCCGCTCCCAGCCTCGAAGAGTGCGGCCGCACGTTCGTCGGATCGCAGAAGCGCACGCTGCGCTTCGTGCAGCTGGCGCGCGAGAACGGCTTTGAGTGCGGAACTGTCAGTATCGGCTCGACGCCGTCGCTGATGCACGATTTCCCGATCCTGCCCGGCATCACCGAGTTCCGCCCGGGAACGTATATCTTCATGGACGCGTCGATGGCGGCGGCCGCCGGCACTCTCGAACACTGCGCCGCCACCGTGCTGGCGACGGTCATCAGCCGTCCCACGCCCGAGCGCGTCATCCTCGACGTGGGGGCCAAAGGCATCACGATGCAGAGCCGCACGAAAGGCATCACCGCCACGCCCGGCTTGGGCACGATCAAGGGCTGGCCGGGCGTCCATATCCACGCCGTCTATGACGAACACGCCATCATCTACAGCAAAGAGTTCCGTGACGGTGTGCGCATCGGCGATAAAGTCGAGATCATTCCCGTACACATCTGCCCGACGGTCAATCTTCAGGAGACGGCTTATCTCGTCTCAGATGGCGAGGTCGTCGAAGAGATCCCCGTGCTTTGCCGCGGCAAGCTCAGATAGAGGAGGCGGTTTTTATGAAGGTCGCAGTGGTCCAGATGGGCGTTCGCGAGGACAAGTTTGAAAACATGTCCCGCGCCGCCGGTTTCGTCGCGCAAGCGGCGGCGAAAGGCGCGGATATCGTCGTGCTGCCTGAGATGTTCAACTGTCCGTATCAGACCAGGAACTTTCCGGTCTATGCCGAGAAAGCAGGCGGTGAGTGCTGGCAGATCCTGGCGGACGCGGCGCGTGACAGTCACGTATACCTTGTCGGCGGCTCCATCCCTGAGAGAGACGACGAGGGCAGAGTCTACAACACCTCGTTCGTCTTCGATCGGGCCGGAGATCAGATCGCCCGCTGTCGCAAGACCCACATGTTTGACATCGACGTGCCCGGAGGACAGCGCTTCAAGGAGTCGGAGACGCTCACTCCCGGCAGTGAGATCACAACGTTCGATACCGAGTTTGGGACGATGGGGCTGCTCATCTGCTACGATATCCGCTTCCCCGAGATGATGCGCGTCATGGCCAACCGCGGTGCAAAAGTCGTCTTCGTGCCGGCCGCGTTCAATATGACCACCGGCCCTGCGCACTGGGAGCTCCTTTTCCGCTGCCGCGCGGCGGATTACCAGCTCTTTACAGTCGGAGCAGCTCCGGCGCGGGACGAAAAAGGAGTCTACGTCTCCTACGCAAATTCCATCATCGTTTCCCCGTGGGGGAAAGTGCTCCTGCGTCTGGGGGCCGGTGAGGAGATCGGCCTCTACGACGTCAGCCTGGGCGAGGTCGATCGCGTCCGCACTCAACTGCCGCTGCGCAACCACTACAAGCCGGCGCTGTACGAAACGCAGGCGAAACTGTAGTCGTTTGTTCAAAACTTACGAGCCTTCTGCGGCCGTTTTTTTACGGCCTCGGTAGGCTCGATTTTTCATCACGGTGTAAAAATCCCGAAAATTTTTTTGACCTTTGATGACCAAAAACGGGGTTTAGGTCAGTATTCATCAGTGTTTGCACAATGATAATCAAATTAGCACTCAACGCTTGACAGTGCTAATAAGTGTGCTATAATACAATCGCAACGGAGGAGAGGGGATCGAAAAAGAGAGCCCCGATCAAAGTTGTCAAATTTGGTTAAATCTGCGGACGGCAGAAAGCCGTCCAAATAACGGAGGTCTTGAAAATGACATTGGTTCCGAGCGTTTTTGGTGAAAATCTGTTTGACGTGTTTGACAGCGATTTCGACAGGATGTTCAACAACGCCTTCCTGCGCAATCCGGTGATGGGCAAGCGCGCTTCGCACGTGATGAAAACCGACGTGCGCGAGACGGAGAATGCCTATGAGCTTGACGTCGACGTCCCCGGCTTCAAGAAGGACGAAGTGAACGTGCAGCTGGAGAAAGGCTATCTGACCATCTCGGCCGGCAAGAAGCTGGATAAGGACGAGAAGGACACGAAGGGCAACTACATCCGCCGCGAGCGCTACGAGGGCGCCTGCACGCGCAGCTTCTTCGTGGGCGAGAACATCCGCAAGGAAGACATCACGGCGAAAATGGAAGACGGTATCCTGCGCCTGACGTTCCCGAAGAAGGCCCAGGCCGAGATCGAGCAGAGCCGCACGATCGCCATCGAGTAACACATCTCCGGGAAACTGAATACTCCCTCTGATGCCCGCCGCGGGTTCGAGAAAATCGAGCCCGCGGCGGGCCCTTTTATTCTCTTGACGCGGGCCGCGCGAACGCTCATAATTGAAGTGTTCCGCTCCATGCGGACGCAATGTCAGCGAAAGAGGAGGCGCGGCTGTGAAAAAGGCGCTTTGTCTGTGTGTGATGATCCTTGTTCTTGCGTGCGGCGCGCGCGCTTCGGTGGAAGAGGCGCTGGAAGCCGTCCGCGCCGAAAACGGCCTGCTGCCCGACGTTCCGGGGGGACAGGAGTATTCGGCCGAAGCGCTGTTGCGCGAGATGCGGCTGCGGCTTCTGAAAAACGACCGTGAACGCTTCGACGCGCTGTTCGTCCTGATGAAAAAACATTTCCAGTCGCCGCTGCTTCTGCTGTATCCGCGCCTGGACGCGGCGCTCCGTCCGGTCAAATACGAAAACGATGTGGGGATCGACCTTCAGGCCTACCGCCTGCTGCTGGACGCGTCGGAACGCTGGAACGAACCGGCCTATCATGTCCACGCGCGCGGTCTGGCGCGGCGCATCCTGCGCTTCAACGTCTACCACGATTCGCTGGTCAACGGTGTGTCGTGGAAGGAGCGCCGTTCGGGCATCTTCACGCTCTACGAACCGGCTCATCAGATCAGCCTCGCTTCGATCGACGTGAGCGCGCTGCAGCGGCTCCAGGAAAGCTCGCCCAAGTGGGAAGCCGTGGCGCAGCGCTGCCTCGGCATTTTGCTGGCCGGCAGCGATACGCGGTCGCACCGTCTGGTCTACGACGTTGAAAAGCGCGCCTACGCTCCGTCGTCCAAGGGTGTGACCGACGAACTCCGGGTGATGGCGAATCTGCTTGACGGCGGACTCTCGCCGCTGCGGTCCATCGAAGAGCTGGCCGACCGAGTTGACGCCGAGCCGTCATGTCTGGCAAAGGGCGAGGACGGATCGCTGACGGCCTCGATCCTCGGCGGCTATGTGCTGGCTCGCGCCGGATACGCGGAAGCCGCGCACAAGGTCTTTCTAGCGCTAGACGAGACTTACGGCCTGGGCGAGAACCTGCTTCACGCTCCCGACGAGCTGCCCGGCACGGCCGACAATCTGCTGTATCTGATCGTGCGCGAGCTGCTGAAAATGAGCGCGCGATGACCGTAGAGAAACGGAGGAACGGGGATGATCATTCGTCCTATGGAATCGCAGGACTTCGCTGCGTGCGAGCGTGTCGCTCGCGAGGCGTTCTGGAACGTGTACCGTCCGGGCGCGGTCGAGCATCTGATCGTACGGCGGCTGGAAACGGCGCCCGAAGCGGAGCCGCGCTTGGCGTTCGTCGCCGAAGCTGACGGAGAGATCGTCGGCTGCGTGATGTGCGCCAAGGGGCTTTTGATGTGGCCGTGCGGCTCTGTGACGGAACATCTGTGCGTGGGGCCGCTGGCCGTTTTGCCGGAGTTTCAGGGAAAAGGCGTCGGCAGCGCGCTGATGGAGCGCGTTTTGGCGCAGGCGCGGGAACTGGGTTGGGAGTCGGCGGTGCTGACAGGCTCGCCGAAGTATTACTCGCGCTTCGGCTTCGTGCCGGCGGCCCGTCACGGCATTTTCCTGCGCGGCCACAGCCCGGCCGAGGACATGCCGTATTTCATGGCCAAAGAACTGACCGACGAGGAAAAACCGTGGTACGGCGGTTTTTACGAAGATCCGGCCGTCTATTCCGTCACGCCCGAAGAGGCGGACGCGTTCGACGCGGCCTTCCCGCCGAAGGAAAAACTCAAACTGCCCGGACAGCTGTTTTGATCCTATTGCGCGCTATAAAATGGCTGAAAATAGGAGTCATTTTATCGAAAATCAGTATGATTTCGTGGTATCATTGCGCCGGAACAATTTTGATATAAAGGAGTTTTTTGCGATGAACGGAAAAAAGAAAGTCCTTGTCACGATGCTGCCGCTCAACGACGCGCATCTGGCTCAGCTGAAAGAAGCGGCCGGCGACGGCTGCGAGCTCGTCTACAAGCAGAAGGGCCTGACGGCGGACGACGTGCGCGACGCCGCGGCTATCGTCGGCAACGTGCCTCCGGCGCTGCTGCCGGACTGCAAAGCGCTGGAACTGCTCCAGCTCAACTCGGCCGGGGCCGATCCTTACGGCCAGCCGGGAAAGCTGCCGGAAGGCGCGCGTCTGACCTGCGCCAGCGGCGCGTATGGCCTCACCGTGTCGGAGCACATGCTGGCGATGACGTTCTCGCTCGTGCGCCATTTCGAGCAGTACGCGCGCAAGCAGGCGGCCCGCGACTGGTCGGCCTGCGGCAATATCATCTCCGTCGAAGGCGCGACGATCCTGCTGATGGGGCTCGGCGACATCGGCGGCATGTACGCGCGCAAGGCTCACGCGCTTGGCGCGCACGTCATCGGCCTGCGCCGTCACCTCGGCGACAAGCCGGATTATCTCGACGAACTGCACACGATGGACGACCTCGACAGTTTGCTGCCGCGCGCCGACATCGTCGCCATGGTGCTGCCCGGCGGGGCGGCGACGAATCATCTGATGGACGAGCGGCGTCTGCGCCTGATGAAAAAGGGCGCGTTGCTCATCAACGCCGGACGCGGCAACGCCATCGATCCCGAAGCGCTGAAAAAAGTCCTGCGCGACGGTCATCTCGGCGCCGTGGCTCTGGACGTGACCGAGCCCGAGCCGCTGCCGGCGGACGACGAGCTGTGGAACTTCGACAACGTGCTGATCACGCCGCACGTAGCGGGGTGGTTCTTCCTGTCCAAGACCGTGGACCGCATCGTGGACATCGCCGCGCAGAACCTGCGCGCCTGGACGACGGGCGGCGCCCTGATCCGCGAAGTTGACGTGAAAAAGGGCTATTAGATGGCGCAGATCAAAACGATCGCCTTCATCGGCCTCGGCATCATGGGCACGCCGATCGCGGCCAACCTGATGAAGGCCGGATTTGAGCTGCACGTCTGGGCCCGTCGCCGCGAAAAGGCCGAAGCACTGCTCACCGCCGGCGCGAAATGGCACGGCAGCGCCGCTTCCGCCGCGCACGCTGCCGACGCCGTGATCACGATGCTCGGCGAGCCAAAAGATGTTGAAAGCGTGTGGCTCGGGACGGACGGCCTGATCGGGGCCGCGCGGTCCGGGGCATTTCTGATCGACATGACGACGAGCAGTCCGTCGCTGGCCGCCCGTCTGCACGAAGAGGGCGCGCGGCGCGGACTGCGCGTGCTCGACAGTCCCGTCACCGGCGGCAGGGCCGGGGCCGAGAACGCGAAACTGGCCCTGTTCGTCGGCGGCGAGAAGGACGATTTTGACGCCTGTGCATCCGTCTGGAGCGCTGTCAGCGCCCGCGCTTCGTACATGGGCAAAGCCGGATCGGGACAGGCGGCCAAGGCCGCCAACCAGATCGCCGTCGCCGGCGTGCTCTCCGGCGTGTGCGAGTCGCTGGCCTACGCCCGCGCCGCGGGGCTGGATCTGAACAAGCTGTTCCCGCTGCTGTGCGCCGGCTCGGCGAAAAGCTCGCAGCTGGAAAAGATCGGCGCGAAGATCCTCGCGGGCGACGACACGCCCTCGTTCTTCGTGCGCTACCTTGCCAAGGACCTGAGGATCGGCGTGGGCGAGGCGGCTTCGCTGGGCCTGACGCTGGAGGTTGCGCGAGACGCGCTCGCGAACCTCGACGAACTGACGGCGCGCGGCATGGGCGAGTTGGGCACGCAGGCGCTTGTCCATCATTACGAAAAGAAGGCATAGCCCCATGTTCGCAAAGATCTCCTATGATTCGCCCGTCGGCGTGCT
>JAEEUD010000041.1 GCA_016286835.1 Pyramidobacter sp.
CATCGACGACGGCATCCTGCGCGCTATGCGCCGGCCGCCCGTGGAAAAGCACATCCGCGAGCTGTTCAAGACCGGCCGCGCGCTCAATCCCGATTTCGCCTTCCGCACCACGCTGATGGTCGGCTTTCCCGGCGAAACGCGGGCTCAGTTCGACAAGCTGCTCGATTTCGTCGAGGAGATCGGCTTCGACCGCCTCGGCGCATTCCCCTATTCGCCCGAGGACGGCACGCCGGCCGCAACGTTCCCCGATCAGATCCCCGAAGAGGAGAAGACGGCGCGCTACAACGAGCTGATGGAGCTTCAGCAGGAAGTCTCGCTGTCCCGTCAGGCGCGTTTCGTCGGCAAAACGCTCGATGTCCTCATCGACGCCGTCGACGAAGAGACCGGCGAACGCATCGGCCGCAGCTACCGCGACGCGCCCGAGATCGACGGCGAAGTCGCCGTGAGCGGCGCGGAGAGCGCGCTTCCGGGCGACATGATCCGCGTCAGGATCACCGGCTCGTCCGAATACGATCTGTCAGGAGAAATGATTCATGACTAAAAATCCCGTTTTCACGCCCGCCGGCATGATCGCCACCGTGTTCGGCCTGGGCAAAATCGTCAAAGTCGCGCCCGGCACGGCCGGCAGCTTTGTCGGCGCCGTGGCAGCCATCTTCCTGCCGCTCCCCGCGCGTCTGGCCGTCATCGTCGCTCTGTCGGCGATCGGCGTCTGGGCAGCCGGCGCCTATGAAAAGATGAGCGGCCGCACCGATCCCGGCGAAGTGATCATCGACGAAGTGGCCGGACAGTTGCTCGCCACCGTCGGTCACATCGCCGGAGCGGGCTTTCACGACGAGACGGCGAGATATTTCATCGCCTGCTTCATCCTCTTCCGCTTCTTCGACATCCTCAAACCGTGGCCCGTCAGCGCCTGCGAGAAAGCGCCCGGCGGCCTCGGCATCATGCTCGACGACCTGGTCGGCGGATTTCTGGCCGGCCTGCTGCTGCTGATCCTGCGCAAGGTCTTCATCGAAGGCTGGTGGCCGTTCTGATGCCGCCCGAAGAGGTCATCGCCGATCTGGCCGCACGGCTCAAAGAGACCGCCTGCGCCGCGCACCTCACGGTCGCCACGGCCGAGTCGTGCACGGGCGGTCTGATCGCCGGCGCGATCACAGCCGTTCCGGGCAGCAGCGAATGTTTTTACGGCGGCATCGTCAGCTACGACAACTCCGTCAAGCAGAACGTGCTCGGCGTGCCGGTAAGCGTTCTGCGCACGGACGGCGCCGTTAGCGCGTCCTGCGCCCGGGCCATGGCCGAAGGATCCCGGCGTCTGGTCGGGACCGATCTGGCCGTGTCCGTGACGGGCATCGCCGGCCCCGACGGGGGCAGCGCGGAAAAGCCCGTCGGCACGGTGTGGTTCGGCCTCGCTTCGGCAGACGGCACGACCGCCGAAATGCGCCGCTTCGACGGCGACAGAGCGGCCGTGCGCGCACAGACGGTCATCTACGCCCTGGAACTGCTGCTTGACGCCGCCGGCGGAGCGCGCCGATGAAACCGATCCGCGCCTTTTTCTGCCTGCCGCTGCCCGAGCCGCTGCTGAACGATCTGGCGCTGTGGCTGCGCGAGGCGGATATGAAATTCCGCGAAAACCGCGTGACCGGCGCGCGCTTTGTGCCGAGATTCAACCTGCACGTGACGCTGCGCTTCTGCGGCGAAATATCCGAACAGACCGCGTCAGCGCTCGACCGCCGTCTTGCCGCACCCGTCCGCGAGGCGCTGGCAGCGATGCCGGAACTGTCGCTGGAAAACACGGGGACGTTCGGCCGGCCGCCGCGCGTGCTCTGGGCCGGACTGGGCGGCGGCATTCCCGCCGTGCGGTCGCTGAACGAGCTGATCGAGCGCGCCTGTCAGAACGAAGGACTGGAGCCGGACGACAAGAGATTTTCGCCGCACCTCACGCTGGCGCGTTTCGGAGATCCGCGCGCGGCAAGGCTCGACCTGCTGCCCGAATGGAAGCTGACGGGCCGGAGCTGGAAGCCCGACCGCGTCATCTTCATGCGCAGCGTCCTCTCCCCGTCAGGAGCGCGCTATTCACCGCTGTCCATTTATCAGGTTTAAACCGAACGAATCATTTCAAAGGAGGAACTACTCTTGGCTGAAAAGAAGGAAAAAGGCAAGAAGACGCTGACCCGCGAAGAGGTGCTCGAGCAGGCACTTGACGCGATCCGCGCCAAGTACGGCGACGGCTCGATCATGCTGATGGGCGAACGGTCGAACGTCAAAGTGGACGTGATCCCCACCGGCATCCTGCCCGTGGACGTGGCGCTGGGCATCGGCGGCTTCCCGCGCGGCCGCATCGTCGAGGTGTTCGGCCCCGAAGGCAGCGGCAAGACCACTCTGGCGCTGCACGCCATCGCCGAAGCACAGAAGGCCGGCGGCGTGGCGGCGTTCATCGACGCCGAACACGCGCTCGATCCGCGGCTGGCGGCCACGCTCGGCGTGCAGGTGGAAAAGCTCTATCTGTCGCAGCCGGACAGCGGCGAACAGGGGCTCGCCATCCTTGAGACGCTCGTGCGCAGCGGCGCCGTGGACATCATCGTCGTCGACTCCGTCGCCGCCCTCACGCCGCAGAACGAGATCGACGGCAACATCGGCGAGAGCCAGGTCGGCCTGCACGCCAGACTGATGTCGTACGGTCTGCGCCGTCTCACCGCTTCCATCTCGCGCAGCAACTGCGTCGTCGTTTTCATCAACCAGCTGCGTTCCACCATCCCCACCGGCTACAGCAAAGGTCCCACGGAGACCACCACCGGCGGCCGCGCCCTCAAGTTCTACACTTCCGTGCGCGTCGAAGTGAAGCGCGGCAAGCAGATCACCAAGGGCGACGACGTGATCGGACACGAGCTGTACGTCAAAGTCGTCAAGAACAAGCAGGCGCCGCCGTTCCGCACCGCGCACTGCTCGCTCATCTACGGCAAGGGCATCCCGCTGACGATGTCGATCGTCGATATGGCCATCGACGCGAACGTCGTCAAGCGCAAGGGGTCGTGGCTCACCTACAAGGGCGAGACGATCGCCCAGGGCAAGGACCGCCTCGCCGAGTTCCTCGACAAGAACCCCGACATGCTTGAGGAGATCCGCAAGACCGTGCTCGAAGAAGCGGCCGAAGGGCTGGGCATCTCTGTCAAGTCAGATGACGGCGACGACGAGGAAGCCTCAACCGCCGACGAGAACGCCAGCGGCGTCGACCTCGACGCGGGCGTCATCGACCTTGACATCGCCGACGGCATGAGCGCCGACGATGCGGAAACGAAGAAAAAATAACCGAACATCGCGCGGCCGCGCCGGAACGTTTCACGTGGAACGAAACCATCCCGGCGCGGCCGTATTTTTTTCCTTGCAAAATTTTCGTCTTCGAGGTAACATCACTGTACAGAGTTAAAGCCGCGCTGACGCGGCTTTTTCGTTCGTAAATCTATTACCGGAGGCAAGGAAAATGGGTATCGTTATCGCGGTCATCGTGGCCTACATGGCGCTGATGCTGTTCATCGGCTGGCGGGCTTCCAAGAGCGTGAAGTCGTCAAAGGACTATCTGATCGGCGGCAGACGCTTCGGCGTGCTGCTCACGTCGATGGCGCACCAGGCGGCCGGCCTGAGCGGCTGGCTGTTCACGGCCTGGTCGTCGCAGGTAGCCGGCATGGGGCTGGCGGCTGTGTGGACGTCGATCTCGTCAGGCTTTGCGCCGTTCGTCAACTTTTTCGCGCTGGCCAAGAAGGTCAGCCGCTTCACGGCGCTCTCGGGCGCGAAGAGCTTCGTCGACCTTCTTGAAGCCCGCTATTACGACGAGGACAAGAAGCTGATCCGCTTCATCTCGGCGATCATCATCTTCATCTCGATCACCGTGTACATGGCTTCGCAGTTCATGGCCGCGGGCACCACGTTCAAGGTCATCCTCGGCTGGGACTACAAGATGGCGATCATCCTCGCCACCATCATCGTCACGCTCTACACGTCGGCCGGCGGCTTCCTCGCCGTGGTCTGGACCGACTTCATCCAGGGCTGCCTGATGATCTTCGCCGTGCTCGTCGGCACGTACGTCGTCTTCAATCAGGTGGGCGGCGTCAGCGACGTGTTCGCCGCGGTGGCCAAGGCCAATCCGGCCAAGATGAACATCTGGATCAACCCGCTGACGATCGTCGGCCTGCTCTCGGCCGGCCTGCTCGGCTACATGGGCCAGCCGCAGCTGGTGCAGATGTTCATGGGCATGGAGAATCCGAAGGATTCGCGCAAGTCTGCCATGGTCGCGGGCCTGACGGGCGTGTTCATGCTGTTCGTGACGCTGTTCATCAACCTTGCCTGCACGGTGCTGTTCCCCGATTCGGCCGACAAGAACACGAACTTCATCCAGCTGATCATGACCTACACGCCCAAGTTCCTCGTCGGCATGGTCACGGCGGCCATCCTCGCCGCGGTGATGTCGTCGGCCGACGCGCTGATGCACGTGGTCAACACGACGGTCTGCCAGGACTTCTACAACAAGATGCTCAAGGGCGGCCAGGCCGATGACCGCTCCGTCGTCAGAGTCGGCCGCATCACGGCGCTCGTCGTGGGCGTCGCGGCCGTGTGGATCGCTTTCAACCCGTTCGAGGGCATCCTCTGGGTCAACTGGTGGGCGTGGGGCGGCCTGTCCACATTCGCGCCCGTGATCCTGCTGGGCCTGTACTGGAAGCGCGCCACGCGCGAGGGCGCGATCGCCGGCCTGATCGGCGGCTTCGCGGGCTCGGCCTGGTGGTTCGCGGCCGGCTATTACAAGATCCTCCACCTCACGTTCGTGGCCTTCTTCGTGGCCGGCATCCTTGAAGTGGTCGTCAGTCTGATCACCAAGGAGCCGCCGGAGCGCGTGCAGAAGATGGTCGAGCAGCTGAAGGACGACTAGCGCGATGACCGACGTATTCGTCGTCAAAGGAGACGACGCCGCGCGCAACGCCTATGAGGCAATGGCGAAGGTCTTCGACGAGGACGCTTCGGCGCTGTCGGTCCTGCTCAAGGTGAACGCCGGCTTCAAAGGCCAGGCGGCCAGCGGCCTGTGCACGCATCCGGAGATCGTTCGCGGTCTGATCCGCTTCTTTAAGGACAAAAACGTCAAAAAACTCTACGTGGGCGACAGCTCGATCGTCGGCACCGACACGATCGAGGCGCTGAAAAGCGTCGGCATCTGGCAGGTGTGCGAGGAAGAGGGCGTGGAATGTCTCAACCTCGACGATTCCGGCATTCAGGAGCGGGAGATCCCCGCTCCCGTGATGGTGGAAAAGCTGAAGCTGTCGAAACTGGCCTTCGAGGTGGACCGCGTCGTTTCCGTGCCCGTCATGAAAACGCACATGTACGCCGGCGCCACGCTCAGCATCAAGAACATGAAGGGCTGCCTTTACCAGCGCGACAAGACTCGGCTGCACCGCATCTTCAAGCCGCTGCCGGAAAACGCACGCGGCAAATGCCTCGACTACGGCATCATGGATCTGGCCAAGATCTGCTACGCCGATTACGCGCTCGTCGACGGCACGGTGTGCATGGAGGGTTTCGGCCCGTCGGGCGGCACGCCGGTGGAAATGAATCTCGCCGTCGCTTCCAAATCGCCCGCCGCCGCCGACATCGTCTGCCTGCGGCTGATGGGCATGACTCCCGCCGATGCGCCGCACATCGACCTCGTGCGCGAGAACAAGGGGCTGAACGAGAGCGACATCCGCGTCTTTCCCGAGGATTATCTCAAGTGGAGCAAGCGCTTTGTGCGCGCCAGCGAACAGGACCTGGGGCTGAACTACCCGCAGTTTTCCATGCTCGAACGAGGTGCGTGCAGCGGCTGCCACGCGGCGATCCTGCAGTTCATACGCTATCATCACGGCGATTTCCCCGGCAAGGGACGCATCACGATCGCCTGCGGGAACGGTCTGAAAGAAGAGGAGCTCCGCGCTGCTGAGGGCGAAGTGGTGCTGGTCGGCAACTGCACGGCAAACTTCCGCGACAGATACCTGTTCTGCAAGGGCTGCCCGCCCGTGCCGTCGCAGATCAAGCGCACGATCGAGGGCGGAAAGACGTACGACGACTAGGCGGCTTTTGGTTCAGAACCTTGAACACAAAGTCACGAAGGCTCAAAGAATATGAGGCGCCGCTTTGCGGCGAGATAAAAGTTTCACGTGAAACTATTATCTCCTCGCTCATCGTTTTTTCGAGTGTGCTACAATGAAAGCACCAAAAATCCTTCAGGGGGGAATCATCCATGAAACTGACGTTTTTAGGACACGCCTGCTTTGACCTGTTCGACGGCAAATACCATGTGCTCACCGATCCGTTCCTGACCGGCAACGCGCTGGCCGCCGCCAAGGCCGACGAAGTGCCCGCCGATTTCATCTGCGTCTCGCACAACCACGGCGACCACATCGGTGATACCATCGCCATCGCCAAGCGCACCGGCGCGACTGTCGTCGGCGTGGCCGAACAGGCCGGACTGATGGGTGAAAACGGCGTTACGGCCGCGCTCGGCAACCTCGGCGGCTGGATCCCGCTGCCGTTCGGCCGCGTCAAGCTGGTCCAGGCCATCCACGGCAGCGGACTGCCCGGCGCGCTCGCCTGCGGCTTCGTGATCGAGATCGGCGGAAAGAAGATCTACCACGCCGGCGACACCGCGTTCTACGGCGACATGGCCCTTCTCGCCGACGAGAAGCTCGACGCCGCCCTGCTGCCCATCGGCGACTTCTACACGATGGGACCGGCCGACGCCGCCCGCGCCGCCAAAGTCATCGGCGCCAAAGTGACCGTGCCCATGCACTACAACACCTTCCCGCCCATCAAGCAGGATCCGAAAGCCTTCGCTGCCCTCTGCGAGGGAAGCAGCAAAGTCGTCGTCCTCGCTCCGGGCGAGAGCGTGGAGCTGTAACTCTTCAAATGAAATGAGCCGCCGTCCGGGATTTCAGACGGCGGCTCGTTTTTACGCGTCTGTTTCACGCAGAACAATGATTTTCCCCTGTCGGAATCCGCACCAACAAAATTCGTAATTTCCACAATGCACAAACGGAATTTTTGCGCTATACTACGGGCACAGTGAAAAACAGCACAGATTCGGGAGCCGCTCCGGCGCTTCCCGCGTTTTTAAAGAAAGGACTGACGACCATGAAACTGACACGCGTAGTGATGACTTCCCTGCTGATGGGTTCTTTCGTTTTCTCGTCTCCTCTGGCCGTTCTGGCCGCCCCGCAGCCGCCAAAACACGCGGCGCCGAAAGCTCCCGCCAAACCTCAGCCGCAGAAGCCGGCTCCCAAGCCCGCCCCGGCAAAGCCCAATCCTCCACAGAAACCGGCTCCGGCAAAGCCTGCTCCGGCGCCCGCAAAACCGGCTCCGCAGCAGCCGCATCATCCAGGCAAACCTGAGCCGCATCACAATGCGCCCGCCCCTTCGCATCAGCCCGGCGGCCCCGCCGTTCCGCCTCACAAAGCGCCTCCGGCTCCCGCGCCGCACCGCAATCCGCCTTCTCCGCACGCGCACCGGCCCGTTCCCCCGCCTCAGCCGGAATACAAGCACCGCCCCGAACCGCCGCGGCAGTATCACAAGAAGAAGAGCAGCGACGACACCGCGCTCAAAGTAGGCGGTGCGATGCTCCTTCTGGCTCTGATCGTCGGCGCCACGGCAAACAATAACGATTGATCCCGAGTTCTCCATGCCATTCCCCTCCTCCTTTCTCCAAGAGACGCCCGCTTTGCGCGGGCGTCTTCTTTTTTGCGCTCTTTTGCTATAATGGACATAAAAGAACTGCATATATTTCCCTTTGGAGGAATCGAGTATGTTCAACGAAGATTTGTGGAAAAAAGCGGAGGCCGCGATCGACGCCGCCGCACCCGAGGCGTTTGCCGTCAGCGACTGGCTGGGAGCGCATCCGGAAGTGGGCGGCGAGGAGTTCGAGGCCGTGAAAAAACACACCGGATTCCTGCGCGCGTACGGCTTTGACGTGACCACGCCGGCGTTCGGCATCGAGACAGCCTATCACGCAAAGCTGGGCACGGGCGGCCGGAGAGTAGGCCTGCTGGCGGAGTATGACGCCCTGGCTGGGCTGGGACACGGCTGCGGACACAATGCCCACGGAGCGATGACGCTGCTAGCGGCTGCTGGGCTGCGTGCGGTCCTCGGCGAGGTTTTCGGCACGGTCGAGGTGTTCGGCACGCCGGCTGAGGAGACTTACGGCGGCAAAGTCGTCATGGCCGACCGCGGCGCGTTCGACGGCCTCGATTTCGCGATGATGATCCACTGCTCCGGCGGCACGAGCGGCGTTCCCTACCGTGCGCTGGCCTGCCGCGGCTACGAGTTCACGTTCGAGGGCAAAAGCGCTCACGCCGCATCGGCCCCGTGGAAGGGCGTCAACGCGCTCAACGCCGTGCGCATCCTCTTCGACTCGCTCGACATGTGGCGCCAGCACCTGCGTCCCGAAGTCCGCATCATGGGCATCGTCACCGAAGGCGGCGACGCGCCCAACATCGTGCCCGAGCGGGCGACGGCACGTTTCCACCTCCGTGCGCCCGAACAGGACATGGAGGAGGACCTCATCGCCAAAGCCCTCGACTGCGCGCGCGGCGCAGCTCTCTGCACGGGCACGAAGGTGAGCTGGAAGCTGTTCGAGGAACCTTTTGACTGCATGAACGTCAATCCCGCCGCCGAGCGCATGGTCCAGGCCGTGTTCGACAGCTTCGGCGAGCCGACCGTGGCCGCCTTCCCGCCGTCGGGCTCGACCGACGTGGGCAACGTGTCGTGGAAATGCCCGGCGCTCCAGCCCAAGCTCGACATCACGGGCGGCCGCACCGTGGCCGGACATTCGCACGACTTTCTGGCGGCCTGCACGTCGCCGTCGGTCCATCCGCGCATCCTTCTCGGCGCCAAGATCATCGCCAAAAGCGCCCTCACCGTGCTCACCGACGACGAGACGGCCGCGGCCATCCGCGCCGATTTTGACGCGCATCGCGCTTAAAATGCGAAGCGCCGAGTCCACGGATAGAAAACGAGTTTCGTAAAAAACACACTTTATCCGACTTTCTTTTGATTTAAAATCATTTCAGAAGATCAAAGAGGCGACTGTCATGCGCCTATTCGCGGACAATCGCCTCTTTTTTAAATTTTCACGCAGAAAAACGAAAAATCTTATGGCGCAAATCGTAAACGTGTGATAGAATACGCTTAGTAATTTTTCGTAAAGAAATTTTACGACATTCCGGCGCGACTTTTCGTCCGCACATTATTTTTCAAAGGAGGCTGAACGCCATGAACGCAGACACACTCGTCGATGAGGTCATTCGCAGTGACGCTTTCAAAGGCTTCGGCCCGCTTCTCTTTCCCGTGCCGCTTGGCGAAAAGGAGCGTCACCTGACGCTCGCTCAGATCGCGCCGCTTTTTCCGCGCCACTGCTGCATCGATACCGAAGAGACGCTCCTCGCGCTCAATTTTCTGATGAAGCTGCACAAGCACGAGATCCGCACGTTTTACGACATCTATCAGGCCAAGGAAAAGCGCAAAAACACGGCCAAGGCCAAAACGGGCCTGTTCTATTTCCGCGGCATCCTCGGCGCTCCGTTTGCGATCATCGTGCCCGGCTGCGGCGAGTACGTGGCCACGCTGCACGAAGGGCTGCCCTGCGCGATCGAGCTGCTTCGTCCGGGCTTCAACGCCTTTGTCCTGCATTACCGGCCCGGCAAGCTGGAATACATCTGCGAGGATCTGGCACGGGCCATTTCCTTCGTCTTCGCGCACGCCGAAGAGCTGGGCGTCGCCAGGGAAGGCTACTCGCTGTGGGGCAGTTCTGACGGCGCGGCGGCGGCGGCCTACCTGAGCAGCTACGGTCCGCGCGCCTTCGGCGGCGACGAACTGCCGCGCCCTTCGGCGCTGGTGATGCAGTACGCTGCTCACGCTAATCATACGCGCCGCGAACCGCCCACGTTCGCCTGCGCGGGCAGCGAAGACTCGCCGGCGTTGCTGAAAACGATGCGTAAGCGCATCGAAGCCATCTCCGCTTGTGGCATCGACACGGAATACCATGAATACGACGGTGTCGGAAACGGCTTCGGCCTGGGAAAGGGCACGTCGGCTGAGGGCTGGGAGCAGAGCGCGCTTGCATTCTGGAAGCGCCATCTGCCGCCCGACGAGCGCCGCCTGCTGCGCCGCCGTCCCGCG
>JAEEUD010000042.1 GCA_016286835.1 Pyramidobacter sp.
TCTTTGAAGATGGGCCTCAGTTTTTGCAGCTGCTCGCGGGTGGTATCGGGACGGGGATGCTCGTCCTTGTCGATCACGATCTCCGTCGATTTTTTCGTCGCCTGGAAGACCTTGGGAACGATCTCCTCGCCCGTAAATCCTGAAGCGATCGCCGCACCCATCAACTGCTGACTGCGTAGCGCGTACTCGTCGCACTCCTCGCGGCTGATGTTCCACGTCTTCGCCATCAGGTCATTGTTGGCGATAATGCTGCCGTTCTGTGCTGGATCGACCGCCAGCTTGTTCGGGATTGCGGCTGGGGGGATAAGCCGGTACGGCTCGGTGCACATTGAGAACTTCGCGTAACGCGTACTGTGCGACTCCATGCCTCCGGCGATTATTGCGTCCGCCATGCCGCAGGCGATTTTGCAGGCTGCCAGATTGATAGCACTGATTGCCGATCCGCACTGCATTTCTACAGTAGTGCCCGGCACTTCGATGGGAAGCCCCGCGTCGAGAACGGTATAGCGCCCTGGCGTATTCGTCTGGCAGTCACTGAACGCCGTACCCGCAAAAACACCATCGAGATTCGTTTTTTCGAGAAGTTTCGTCCGCTCCGTCAGCCCTTTGACCACAAATGAAGCCAGTTCTGAAGCCGATAGTTTCTTCAATCCACCGCCCATTTTGCCGAAGGCCGACCGGCAGCCTTCAACGATTACGACATCACGCATGACTCTTCGCCTCCTGCCCTTGCCACTGCAGAACTTTCTGTCCGGCGATCAATACGTCGATCTCATCGGATGTGAAGCCGTATTCTGTCAGCACGTCACGTGTATCTTCGCCAAGATACGGGCCGCGACGTTTTTGATCCGCGTCCGGCACTGTATTCTGATAACTGAATGGCGGCGTCGTCAGCGCAACGTCCTGTCCGTTTTCATAGACGACTTTTTCAAGGTATCCGTTGCTCCATGCCTGTTCGTCGGACGAAATCTCGCTTGTCAGACAGTTGCGCTCAAACGGCACGTCATTTTTGCTCAGGCGCCCGGCCCAGACTTCATATGGCTGTTTGATAAACTCTGCCTGGACGATCGCCCTTGCCTCTTCAAGATTATCATGCTGAGCTTTCGATGTTGCAAAACGTGCGTCTTCCGTTAGATCTTCCCGTTCGATTGCCTTGCAGAGCGGCCCCCAGTAGCGTTCCGCACTCATGCCGCAGATGCGGATCCAGGAATGGTCACTGCACTCGTAATCGCAGGACAGGGCGATAAAGCCGGGGCGCTCCTTGGGGAAGGGGCCAACGTACCCGAACTGCCCCTGCGCGATGCTGATCCCCATCACCCACAGTGCATTGCCGTAAAGAGAGCTGAGAACTTTATCGCCGACACCCGTTTCCCGGGCGCGAATGTATGCGCCGAGGATACCAACGCAGAAGCCAAGGCTTGAAATACTATCGCCCGCCGCACTGATGGTAGCCATCGGCGGCTCGTTTTTGTATGTGCCGCGCATGGCGAAACCGCTGCGGGAGAAGAACGTCGTCGCGTCAAAACCTGGACGGTCCGCTTCCGGCCCCTTCGTTCCGTAACCGGAAAAATAACCATAGACGACTTTGGGATTGACGCGCCTGATTTCCTCGTAGTCCATGCCCATCGCTTTCAGTGCCTTATCTCTGTAATTTGTGACGATAATGTCGGCAGAGGAAGCGATTCGTCTGAGGATTTCCTTCCCCTCGTCGGAACGGAAATCGACAGCGATGCCGCGCTTATAACCGTTACATGAATCACATATGGGATTCATGTCCGGCTCTGCAGGAACGCCGTACCCCCTGCCGGAGAGCCGGTAGGGGTCGCCTTTCACCGGTTCGATTTTGATGACATCAGCTCCCATATACCCAAGGATCGAGCTGCACGCCGGTCCGGCGACGTAAATGCTCAGATCCATGACCTTGACGCCCTTTAAAGGCATTGTCGTGGTTTCCATAGCTCTCCCTCCATTGAGTAAAAACAATTTACGCGCGTCGTATTGTTTTTAAAAATCATTCATGACATCGTTTGCAATTTTATTAACCTGATAATGACATAAAAATCTTTTTATGTCTATTTCAACATTTATTCACAACTGTTTAATTGTATTTTAACAAAAAGCGTGTATGATAATAAAAGGAGGGATTCAAATGGAACTTCTTCAACTTAAATATTTTATCGCTTTAGCTCATAATGAACATTTGACAAAGACCGCCCGTGAATTCGTGGTTACGCCTTCGGCGATCAGCATCAGTCTGGCGCGTCTCGAAGAAGAACTAGGAGTCAAGTTGTTTGACCGTATCGGGCGCAACCTTCACCTCAACAGCTTCGGTCAGGCCTACTTTGCGCATGTCGAAAAAGCACTCGGTGCGCTTAGGGACGGAGCGTCGGAACTGGATGAAATGAAGCACAGCGGGAGGCGAGACCTGACTTTCGGCCTCGTCAACCCGTTTTTGTGGCAGAATCCCCTGCAGCTATTCCACACCATCCATCCAGAGATCCACGTCCGCCAGATCGCATTTGACACAGGCACGGCACGGCCGGCCCTTCCCAAGGAGGGAGTCAATTTCATCGTCGCTTCGCCGGATTCGGTATACGACCCGCTGTGGGATTACGAGCTGCTGTTCAACGACCGTGTGCTCCTGGCAGTTCCCAAAGATCACCCGTTTGCCAGCAGAAAGAGCATCGACCTGAGCGAGGCCAGGGATGAATGGTTCATCAACTCGCTCAACAACACGTCGTTTCGCTCGTTCTGCGACAAACTCTGTGAACAGGCCGGTTTCGTCCCTAAATCGAAAATCGAATGCGATTACTTGCTCAGGCCCAAGATGCTTGAGCGTGAAAACATGGTCTGCCTGACGACCTACCACGGTAAGCTCTCGGGGATTTTTGACGAGACAACGCTCATAGACATCAGTTCGCCGAACAACATCCGCCCGCAGGCGATCTTCTGGAGGAAGTCACAGTACCAGACGCAATCGATGAAAACATTTCGGCGTTTTATGGTGGATTATTTCAAGGATTACCCTCATCTCGGCAAGCACCTGCCGTCGGCTGAACGGGACTCTCACTGAACAGGACATGGATCCCAAGCGTAGTCGAACAAAATTACACGAAGTCGTTGACACAAACGCTGAATATTGTATAATTATTAAAAGAAGAACGCCTATGCGTTCTATAATTCATATTTCTTATCGGAGGGATTTTTATGGCAGAGAAAAAAGGCGGAGTTTCCCTGATTTGGCAGATCAGCATCGGCTTCATCGCGGGTATCCTGTTCGGGCGCATGGCCTCGCCGGAAGTGGTCGGCTATGTGCAGCCCCTCGGCAGCATCTTCATGGCGATGCTGAACATGCTGATCGTGCCGCTGGTCCTTTCCAGCCTCATCGTCGGCGTGGCGTCGCTGGGCGACCTTAAGGCGCTCGGCCGCATCGGCGTGAAGACCGTCGTGCTCTATCTGGTCACCACGGCCATCGCCATCGCCATCGGCCTGGCGCTGGGCAACATCATCCAGCCCGGCACCGGCATGGATCTGGCGCTCGCCAAGGCGCAGCAGGCCAAGGCCGCGCCCTCGCTGGGCCAGGTGCTTGCGAACATGTTCCCCAAGAACGCGTTTGCCGCCATGGTCAACGCCAACATGCTCCAGATCATCGTCTTCGCGCTGTTCTTCGGCGTCGCTCTGACGATGGCCGGCGAGAAGGGCAAGCCGGCGCTGGCGTTCTTTGACTCGATGGCCGAGGTCATGTACAAGATGACGGCGATCGTCATGAAGTTCGCTCCTTACGGCGTCTTCGCGCTGATCGCGGTGACGGTGTCCAAGTACGGCATGTCCGTGCTGCTACCGTTCGCCAAGGTCATCGCCGCCGTCTACATCGGCTGCATCATCCACGCTGTGGTCGTCTACTCCGGTCTGGTCACGGTCTTCACGCGCAAGAGCCCGCTGTGGTTCTTCCGCGGCATCAAGGAAGCCAGCCTGACGGCGTTCGTCACCCGTTCCAGCGCGGGCACGCTGCCCGTGACGATGGAATGCTGCCACAACATGGGCGTTCCTGAGAAGGTCTCGTCGTTCGTGCTGCCTCTGGGCGCCACGATCAACATGGACGGCACGGCGCTGTACCAGGGCGTCTGCGCGCTGTTCATCGCCCAGGCTTTCGGCATCCCGCTGAGCATCGGCGCCCAGCTGGGCATCCTGCTCACGGCCACGCTCGGCTCGATCGGCACCGCCGGCGTTCCCGGCGCTGGTCTGATCATGCTCACGCTGGTCACCACGCAGGCCGGCCTGCCCATTGAGGGCGTCGCCATGATCGCCGGTATCGACGCGATCCTCGACATGATCCGCACGTCGCTGAACATCACCGGCGACGCGGCCGTCGCGACGGTCGTCGCCCGCACGGAAGGCGCGGACTTCACCGAAGTCGAGTAAGTTTTTTACACGGCATAAAAGGGCCCTCGGGGACTTTCTTGTTCACGGGGGCCCTTTTGAAGTGGAGCCCCTGCGGCTCTCCGGGGCACTTCGCAAATAAGAAAACCGGAAGAAGCGTGCGGCTTCTTCCGGTTTTCTTGCGTTTTTCAGCTGATCGTCGTCGCGGAACGGGATTCGTGCACCCGTCGGGGAGAGAAGTCAGCACCGCGATGACGGCGGTTCGAGATGTCTTTGCTTATTTGATGCAGGCGTTCTTCGACTTGCCGGCATCAAGGATCTCCGGCGCCTTGTGCTGGATCGCGTCGAACAGCTCATAGCTGGCGTCGGCGTCCTTCAGCTCGGCTCTCCAGGACACCTCGGCGGTGACGAACTCACCGGTATCCTTGTTGCACCACACGCAGGCCTCGACTTCAAGTTTCGTATCGCCGCGCTTCAGTTCGCCGATTTCGATGGCGTAGCTGATGATGTATTTGGAGGTGGGCATGCTCACAACGGTCTCGGCAGGAATGCCCAGCGTGCCGAGGATGGGGTACTTCTGTGCGAACCACGCGATCGTCTCCGTGCCGGTCATGACGGGCTGCTTCTTGAACGTGACCTGCATCGTGTTGTGCTCCACGTTCTTGCCGGCTTCCTTGTCGACATAGCCGTACACGTTCACTTCGGCCTTGGCCTTCGTCCCTTCGGGCATGTCCTTCATGAACGCCTCAAAGGGGACCGCGCCGCCGTCCTTGGCGCTGTACTTCAGCGTCAGATCGGCCTTTTCGTTGACGAGCTCGCCGGAGGCTTTCACAGGGATGCGCTGGCGCAGCGTGAAAAACTTTGCGTGGAGCGTGCCGTCCGCCGTGTCCGGATAGGTGTAGACACGCGTATTCTCTTCAAGCCGCCCGGTCAGATCGCCGTCGACATCCGTCGTCCAGCCGAGACCGGAGGCGACTTCGACGACGCGGCGCCACGCGGCGCGGAATCCGTCGGCACGCGAACCCTTGAACAGATCCTGAGACAGCAGCAGCTTGAACTCGCCGGCTTTCATCTCGACGCCGGCACGGCCGTCCTCCCACACATGGCCCTGCGCGAGGGCTGCCGTGCAGACGAGCGCGAGCGCGGAAGCGGCGATGGCGACGGTACGGATCAACTTTTTGTTCATGGAAACGTCCCCTTTCATGGGCAATGAAATTTAGGAGGCCTCTAAAAAACGTTTGGAACGTAAAACGGCCGAAAGTCATATGGACAGTGGCTTTATATCTCCAAAGCAACGGTATTTAGAGGTTCCCTTTTTTCATGGTACAACGTAGGGTCGCGGTTGTCAATCGGCAGAAGATGAATAAATGAAATTTAATCAAACGTTTGGTGAATAATAAGTGTCCAGCTAAACGTGCTAAAACAAGATGTACATATATTGACACATCGAATTTAAGCATTATAATTATCACAGACCAAAATAGTGTCTAAAAAACGCCTTGTTCTCCGCCGCTGATATCCGCGCACGTCGGAGAGAGGCGACTCTCTTCAAGGAGGAATGGCATCATGGCAATCGTTGCTCGCTGGGAATGGAGAGTTTTCGGGAAAGGGAACTTCGGAGAGGCGGAGAAGATGATCCGCGCTCTGCCGATGGACTCCAACAAGAAGACGGACGAAGAGTACATCCTGTCGCGCAAGAGCGACGAGAACGTGAAGATCCGCTTTGACCTGATCGACGTCAAGTCCCTGCAGAATGTCAACGCAGACAATCTGGAGCAGTGGCTGCCGGTGCTCAAGACGGGCTTCCCGATCGCCGCGGACAAGCTGGCGGAGCTGTTCAAGATCCTCAAGGTGGAGCTGCCCAAGCTGGAGCGCGCTGAGTACACGCACGATCAGTTTATCGACGAACTCGTGAAGACGAACCCCGACCTCGAGCTCGTGAAGGTAAAGAAGAACCGCGACATCTACAAGATCGACGGCACCACGGCCGAAGTTGCCGAGACCGAGTTCAACGGCGTGCCGTGGAGAACGATCTGCGTCGAGCACGAAGATCCGGCGCTGATCATGAAGGTGGTCGGCAAACTGGGCATGAAGGGCGAGCCCAACATGAACTACATTCACGCGATGAAAAAATCGGTGGGGATGGAATAAAATGGCGCGCAGAAAAGCAATCATCGACGTCGGCACGAACTCGATCAAGTTCTGCCTGGCGGAGGAGACCGGCAACGGCTCCTACAACGTTCTGAAAGACGCCAACGACATTGCCCGTCTTGGCGAAGGTCTGAAGGAAACGGGACTGATCGGCCCCGAGCCGCTTGAGCGCAACGCCCAGTCGGTGGCGAATTTCGCCGCCGAGGCGAAGGCTGCGGGCGCGGACGAGGTCGTGGCTGTCGGCACGATGGCGCTGCGCACGGCGAAAAATGCCGCGGCGTTCATCGCGCGCGTGAAGGAACTCTGCGGCGTGGAGCTGAAAGTGCTCTCCGGCGAAGAGGAAGCTCAGAATTCCTATGTGGCCGTGATGTCCGGCATCCCGGGCGCGGTCGACGCCGATCTGGTGACGATGGATACCGGCGGCGGCAGCACCGAGTTCGTGTTCGGCACGGCGGGAAAGATCGTTCGCAAGTTCAGCCTGAACGTGGGCGCGGTGCGCTTCACGGAGAAGTATCTCTCACAGATGCCTGTGGCGCCTGAGAAGCTGGCCGAGGCGCAGACGGAGATCAAAAAGGAGCTGTCGGAAGGCGGCGTTTCCGGTCCGGTGAAGTTCCTCGTCGGCATGGGCGGCACGGTCACCAGCATGGCTTCCGTCAAGCATAAGATGGCGAAGTACGATCCCGACGTGATCCAGGGTTCGAAGCTGACGCTGGACGACATCAACGCCCAGATCGCCGATTACGCGGCGAAGACGCTCGATCAGCGCCGCGAGATCATCGGTCTCCAGCCCAAGCGTGCTGACGTGATCCTGGCCGGTGCCTGCATCGTCAGGGCGGTGATGGAGCTGACCGGCGTGTCCGAGCTGACGGTCAGCGACCGCGGCCTGCGGCACGGGCTGATGTACGAGCTGTTCAAGAAATAAAGGCTCCCGTTCTGATCCGAAAGAATACCCCGGGGAAAAACGGGCAAATTTAAGGAAACAAACAGAAAAGCAATCCAAATAATAAGGAGGAGATCTGTAATGAAGTTCCGTAAGAGTATTTCCGTGGTCCTGCTGGCCGGCGTCATGGCGTTGGGTGCGGCGTGCGCGTTCGCGGCTTATCCCGATCGTCCCATCCACGTTGTCAACTACGTGGCTCCGGGCGGCCTGATGGACGTGACCAGCCGCAAGTTCATCTCGATCGCGGCCAAGTACACCGACGCCACGTTCGTGGTCGAGAACGTGACCGGCGCGGGCGGCCTGGTCGGTCTCGGACATGTGCTCCAGCAGCCCGCCGACGGCTACACCGTTTTCGCCCCCACCACTGCGGTGGTGAACAAGGTCATCTCGTCGAAGAAGAGCGTTGACGAGCTGATCTGGAGCATGGAGTGGGTCGCGATGCTGATGCGCGATCCTGAGTGCATCATCGGCGCGGCCGAGGGCGAGTTCAACACCTTTGAAAAGGTCGTCGCCGACGCCAAGGCCAAGAACGGCGCTCAGCTGTGGAGCGGTCCCGCTCCCGGCGGCAACGATCACGTGCTGGCTCTGAAGGTGTGGGACACCGTCGGCATCAAGGCCAAGTGGGTCCCCTACAAGAGCGGTCCTGAGGCGATGATGGGCACGCTCAGCGGTCAGAGCGTTGCGTACGTTGGCAACCCCGCCGACATGGCCGGACGTCCCGGCTACAAGATCCTGGCCCTGTGCCGTGCCGAACGTCTGCCGCAGTTCCCCGATGCGCCCACGTTCAAGGAGCTGGGTTACGAAGGCCTTGACAACGAGATCATGTGGCGCGGCTTTGCCATCAAGAAGGGCGCTCCCGAAGAAGCCCTCGTCTGGTGGGAAGAGCTGAACAAGAAGGTCGCTGCCGATCCTGAGTGGAGAGAGTACCTTACTCGCGACGGCATCGAGCCCGTTGACTGGGGCCGTGATAAGTTCACCGAGCAGGTCAAGACTGACATCGTGACCGCGACGGACATGCTGCGCAAGGTGGGCATGCTCAAGTAACGCGCCCGATCTTTCACATTAACGGGCAAAAGAGTCTGTCGGTCCCTGTTTCTCCGCGAAACAGGGACCTTTTTTGAAAGTAGGTGTTCGAGAAATGGAGGAGCTTGCTTCTTCCCTCAACAACATAAAAGGGCTCGCGACGATCGTCGGCGTGGGCGCGCTGCTGCTTGTCCTGGCGCTGTGCGTTTTCGCTGCCTGCGGCAAGAAGGACCGTCTTGGCCCTCTGGCGATGGCCTTCGTGATGATGGAGGTCGCGGCCGCGTTCCTGTTCCTGACGCAGGGGATCGAGGACAACGAGTTCATGGAAAGCAGTCCGCGGCTCATGCCGTTGCTGTGGGGCATCCCGCTGCTGCTGGTTTCCGTTCTCCAACTGATCCGCGTCTGGCGCGCGCCTTCGATCAAGGCGCCGAAACACGGGCGGCTCGACAAGGTGTTCATCGTCTTCGTCGTGGTCTGCGCCGCCATCATGTCGTTCAAGACGCTGGGATTTTTCGTCAGCACCGGCGCGATGCTGGCCGTCCTGATGCTGGTCCTGGGCGAACGGCGTTTCCTGCTGATCGCGGGCATGAGCGCGGGGTGGATGCTGTTCACCTGGCTGGTGTTCAACAAACTGCTGCTGCTGGGACTTCCCGTCGGCACGCTGTTTGCGCGCTAGGAGGCGATTCATCATGGAACTGTTCACTCATCTCTGGGCGGGCTTGCAGAACCTGATCGGCATCAGACCTGTGCTGGTCGTGGTCGCGGGCGTCATCGTCGGCATCCTCGGAGGCGCCATGCCGGGCGTTTCGCCGTCCATGGCCGTGGCGATCCTGCTGCCGTTCACGTTCGGCATGTCGCCGACGATGGGCATGGTCATGCTGTGCGCCATCTATCTGGCCTCCAACTACGGCGGCTCGATCACGGCGGTGATGATCAACACGCCGGGCACCCCTTCGGCCGTGGTCACGGCGTTCGACGGCTATCCGCTGGCGAAGAACGGACGCCCCGGCTACGGTCTGGGCGTGTCGCTTGTTGCCTCCGTCTGGGGCGGTTTCGTCGGCATCATCATCCTAATTTTGTTCTCCGCGCCGCTGGCGAAGGTGGCGCTGAAATTCTGGCCGGCTGAGTACTTCTCGCTGGCGCTGATGGGGCTTTCCACGGTTTCGTCCATGGCCGGAAAGCGCTGGGTGGAGTCGCTGATCGCGGTGCTGCTGGGACTGCTTCTGAACACGATCGGGCTGGATCACGTCAACGGTGTCAACCGCTTCACGTTCGACATCCTCAACATGTTCGACGGGTTCTCCTTCGTCCCCGCCCTGATCGGGCTGTTTGCTCTCAGCGAAGTCTTCCAGAACGTGGAAGAGAACGACTATTCGTCGTACAAGACCGTTACCGACAAGGTTTCCGTCTGGCCCTCCGTGCGCGAGTACCTGAGCCTGAAGTGGAGCATCCTGCGCTCCGGCGTGCTGGGGACGCTGATCGGAATCTTCCCCGGCGCGGGCGGCACGATCGCCTCGTTCATCGCCTATGACATCGAAAAACGCCTCTCGAAGCATCCTGAGCAGTTCGGTCAGGGCGCTCTGGAGGGCGTGGCGGCGGCCGAGGCGTCGAACAGCTCGTCCGTCGGCGGTGCGCTGGTGCCGCTGCTGACGCTGGGCATCCCCG
>JAEEUD010000043.1 GCA_016286835.1 Pyramidobacter sp.
CTCCCCGCCTTTCCTAGAGGATCATCGACAAATACGGCGCCAGAATCCCCATCGGGAGCAGCGTCGAGAACGCGTAATAAAACACGGCGAACATGAACAGCGGGGTCAGGATCGAAAACGCCAGATACAGGCCGTAGCGACGGTTTTCCTTCTTTTCGAGGACGATAAAGAGCAGAAACATCATCCACGGCATCGTCAGCAAGAATCCCAGGGTGCGGAACAGGATCGCCGCCGCCAGAAGGATGACGAACACCTGAGCGATGCGGAACAGTCCTTCGCGATTTTTCGCCCGCTCTTCGGGAGAGATCGTTTTTTCCTCAGCCGACAGGCTTCTGTACTGTTTCACGCCCTGAATGACGAGGAGCGTCGCGCAGAAAAAGACGACGCAGGCGATCACGCGCGGGAAAAACGCGGCGTTGACCGTATTGACGTTCTTCACCAGCCGGAAATGATACGTTTCCAGGTAGAAGCCGATGGAAAACAGCTGCGCTAAAACACCGCAGATGACGTTGCTTCGCGCTTCCTTATACTTTTTCATGTGAGCCTCATCACACTCCAGTCGCAAAAACTTGCGCCGCTTCGCGCGGAAATCGGCGTTTTCCTGTGTGATTCAGATTATACGCAAAAACTCTACATTGTAAAACAACGAAACAAAGAACTATTTCACAGGGCAAAGACTGTTGATTTTCAAAAGCCAGAGAACTCTGGATCTCCAGCACAGTTCGTCGCCTGTCGGATCAACAGATAAAAACATGCTTGCGGCTTCCTTTCCTCTGTTTTATGATTATATCATAATTCCACGAAAGGACTGATTTATTATGGCTTACATGGAACACAACCGCGTTCTTGTAAAAATGCGGGCCGGTGAGTTCGCGTTCGGCTTCCAGCTGCGCACTCGCTCGCCCTTGATCGCCGAACTGGCAGGTTTTCTGGGTTTTGATTTTCTCTATATCGAGACAGAGCATTTCGCCTGCAACGACGAGACGGTCGAATACCTCGTGCGCGCCGCGCAGCTTTCCGGCATCACGCCGTGGATCCGCGTCACGAACGTCGATCCCGAAAACGTCGGCCACCTGCTCGACATCGGCGTGCAGGGCGTGATCGCGCCCCATGTGGACACGCCGGAAGAAGCGAGACGCCTCGTCGATGCCGTCAAGTTCGCGCCGCTCGGACACCGCGGACACGCCATGGTCAGCCGTGCCGCCGAGTTCGGGACGTTCCTGAAGCCCGCAGAATATCTCGAAGCCGCTAACCGCAACTGTTCGGCCATCGCCATGATCGAATCGGGCAAGGGCGTCGAAAACCTGGAAGCGATCCTCGATCAGGGGATCGAGATCATTCGCGTCGGGCGCGGCGATCTCTCGCTCGACACAGGCTTTTTCGGCAAACAGAAGGATCCGCGATTTGAGGACATGCTGCGCCATATCTGCGCCGTCGCAAAAGCCAAAGGCGTTCCCTGCGGCACCAGTGCCACCGACGTGGACACGACGCTGTACTACAAGTCGCTCGGCTTCACGTTCGTCAATCTCGTCTCCGACCTCGAATACCTGCGCCGCACCATCCCGCCGCTGCTCCAATCCGCCCGTGACGCAGTGAAATAAAACAAAAGCAGACGCGCCGTGCTAAGCGTTTCATCTCCGAAATGCTTAGCACGGCGCGTCTTTCATCACTCATTAAACTCTGACGTACTTGTAAAGGCCGGTACAGCCTTTCGGCCCGTGCTGGCCGACGTTGCCGACGTAGACGCTGCCCTCGCTGTCAACGGCGACACCATGGGCGCTATGGAACGCGCTTTTTTCGTCGTAGGGCACGTCGTCATCGCCGAGACGTGCCAGCAGTTCGCCCCCGGGCGACATGATGCTGACACGCGACGGAGCGCAGTCGTCAGCCGAGCTGCGGCGATTTTCCGACACGAAGATGACGCCTTCTTTGTCTACCCAGATATCGGACGGACGCTTGAAATCGTTCCATGCGGTCAGGAACTCGCCGTCGGTGGTAAACAGCTGCACACGATTGTTCTGCCGGTCGGCCACGTAAAGAGTTTTGCCGTCAGAACTGATGCCGATGCCGTGGGGCAGGTTGAACTGTCCCGGAGCGTTTCCCGGCTCGCCCCAGCTTTTCAACAGCCGCCCGTCTCTGTCGAACTTGTGCACGCGCGCATTGCCGTAGCCGTCGGTGACATAGATGTTGCCCTGTGCGTCGGTGACGAGCCGCGTGGGACGGTTGAACGGGCCGGCGGCGCGGACGACCGTCTTGCTCTCTGACGTGTAGCCCGTGTCGGTCGCCTGATCGGGCGTACCGAGCGTCATGACGATCCGGCGCTGCGCGTCAAACTTGTACACAGCGTGCCGCGCATCGTCCACGCCGAAGAGCGAACCGTCGCGGTCGCGGAACATGCCGTGAGCCCGGCCGAAGATGCCGCTTCCGAACGTTTCCAGCTCGCGGCCGTTTTTGTCGAGGATGATGACGGGCGGATCGGAACGAGTCAGCACATAGACGTTGTCCTGTTCGTCCACAGTCACGCCGGCGACGACACCGACGGCGTATTTTTCGATCACGCCTTTTGCCCAGGTAGGATCGCACTCATACGTGTACTTACCTTTGCCGTAACGCATCTGTATCGCCTCCGTTTATTTCGCCGCGCGGCGGACGATGACGAATCGCTCATCGACGGGCTCGCCCTTTTCAAACTTCACGATACAGTCGTAAACGTGCTGCACCCGCGGCGGGATGTTCTCGAACACTGCACCCGCGCCGTGGCTGGTGAGCACGACGTTGTCAAGTGCGAAGAGCGGATTGTCGGGCGCGGGCGGTTCGGGATCGAACGTATCCAGCCCGGCGCCGCGGATCGTGCGTTTTTTCAGCGCCTCGACCAGCGCCGCTTCGTCCACGATCGCCCCGCGCGCGGTGTTGATCAGGATCGCGTCGGGCTTCATGAGCGCTAGCTTTTTGGCGTTGATGATATGGCGCGTGCTGTCGGTGAGCGGCAGATGGAGCGAGACCACATCGGCAGTGCGCAGCAGATCGTCAAGTTCCATGTATTCGGCGTTCAGGGCGCTTTCCGTCTCGGGCGAGGCGCGGAACACGTCGTAGTATACGACACGGGCAGCTTTCATTCCGTAAACGAGCTCACAGAGCCGGCGTCCGATGTTACCGAAACCGACGATTCCGATCGTCTTGCCGTAAAGGGAAACGCACTGGTCGCGCATCTCCGTTTTCAGCCAGCGGCCGCTGCGCAGAGCGTGATCGACGTAGAGCAGCTTGCGATTGAGCGCAAGCATGTGCAGAACGGCCATCTCGGCAACCGCTGGAGCGTTGAAACCTACGCCGTTTTGCAGAGCGATGTTCAGCTCTTTCAGCAGGTCGAGATCATAGGCGTCATAGCCCGCGCCCCAAAGCTGGATCAGCTTCGCCTTCTTAGCGGCGCGAACGTATTCTTCGGTCATCTTGATCCCGTTCGGTGCGATGTAATCGGCCTGGGCAAGCAGGCGCAGATGCTCTTCGCGGTCAGTCTTCGACTGTGTGAACAGCAGATCGAAGCCTTCGGGCGCCTGTTCGCGCATGATGTTTTTCACTTTATCGGAGAAGATACCAAACCAGAGAATTTTCGGTCGTGACATGTTTTTCCTCCTCGCTCCGCTTCGGGAGCATTTTTGTGATGAAAAAATGATAATTGAGGCTTGCGGAATTGTAAAACAAGTTATATCCTTGACGCGTCACAGGCAAAACAATGTCACAATATTCAGGAGTGACAAAACAACGCCTTGGAGGAATCCGTCTTGAACCTGATCAGCTTCCGCTATTTTCTCGCCGCCGCCGCAGAACTGAACTTCACTCGCGCCGCAAAGAGCCTGTATATCACGCAGCAGAGTCTGAGCGAGCACATCAGGCGCCTCGAAGAGGAATACCACGTCAAGCTGTTCGAACGCATGCCGTCGCTGCGTTTGACCGAAGCGGGAGCGCAGCTGCGACGTTACGCGCTGGAAGCGCTTGACCTCGATGCCCGCATTTCCGGCGTAATGGCAGACGTCGCCGCCGAGAAAAAGGGCTCCGTCTCGCTGGGCATGAGAGCGTTCTACGGGCGCATCCTGCTGCCCGATCTCATTCCCCGTTTCAGCGCCGCACATCCTGGGATCCAGCTCCACGTTACACTGGGGCGCTCACAGGATCTGGCCGGACAGCTGCTGAGCGGTACGCTCGACCTGGCGCTGCTGATCGCACCATACGCAGCAAACGCCGGTTTCACAAGCATCCCTGCCCTTTCGGACCGCTACTGCCTCGTCATTCCCGAAAACATCCTTGAACAGCATTTCGATATGAGCGCCGCCGAGATGGACGCAGGGAATTCCCCCGACTGGACCGCTCTCGAAAAGGCGCCGCTGATCTTTTACAAAAGCGGCACGACGCGCGAATGCACCGAACGTTTTCTGCTCGCCCGCGGCTGCCGTCACCCCAACGTCCTCATCGAGACGGGGAACACGGAGCTGCAAATGATCCTCTGCGCCTCCGGCTGCGGTTTCACCGTCACCTACGAACGGCTCTGGAGCTATTACGAAAAACGCCGCCAGAGCGGCCCGCGGCTCCTCTCGATCCCGCTGCCGGAATACAAGGCCAGCGGCACGGTGATCAGCTACCTCTCACGGCGCGGCTTGGGACACGCCGCGCAGGCGCTGCTTGACTTTTTACGGAAGACGGCAGCGGAACTGTAACGCAGTCTCTCATGAAAAAACGCGGCGGAGCGCCGGAAACGATTTCCGGAGGCTCCGCCGCGTTTTTCGCGTCATTTTACTTTTTCGGGCACGGCACGTCATAGACCATCGCCGTCGCCACGGGGATGACGATCAGCGTGAGCACGGTGCTGACGGTCAGTCCGGCCATGATCGTGACGGCCATGGGGCCGAACATCAGGTCGGGAACGAGCGGGATCATGCCGAGCACGGTGGTGATCGCCGACATGCTGACCGGGCGCAGGCGGCCGACCGCATCATCGACGATCGCTTCGTAACGGTCGCGGCCGGCGTCAAAATCGGCGCTGACCTGATCGAGCAGGACGATCGAGTTCTTCGCCAGCATCCCGATGAGGCTGAGCAGGCCGATGATCGCCAAAAAGCTCACCGACATGCGCGCTATGGCAAGCCCGCCGACAACGCCGATTAAAATCAGCGGTAGCGTGCCGAAAATGATAAGCGGCTGCCTGAAGCCGTTGAACAGAAAGACCATGACGGTGAACATCAGGACCAGCGCGGGAAGGAACGCCACTTTCATTCCGGCAATGGCGTCGCTCGACATCTCCTGTTCGCCGCCCCATTCAAGAGAATAACCGACTGGCAGAGGAATGGCCTCGATCGCGCCCTTGACTCGCTTCAGCATCGCATCGGCATTATGCCCCAGCTTCGTGTCGGAGGCAACGGTAAGAACGCGCTCGCGGTTGCGGCGCATGATGATGTTGTCCTCAAACTCCACGTTCAGCGACGAGATCACTGTTCCCATCGGCACGGTCGCGCCGGCCGTAGGGGCCCAGAGCGGGAACGACTTGAGTCGGTCCATGCGGTTGCGTTCATCCGGTGCGACCGCTGCCAGGATCGGCAGCGTCTTGTCGCCGTCGCGATAGGCGCCGATGGGCAGTCCCGTGGTGGCGATGAGGATGTCCTGATTGACGGCCGGGCGTGTCAGGCCGAGATTCTGCAGCTGATCCTTGAGAATTTGCGGTCGGATGACTTCGACTGGAGTACGCCAGTCAATCCGGGCAAACTGATGCGACGGGTCGGCCTCGAAGACAGCCTGTGCTTTCGCGCCAAGCTCGCGCAGCACGGCGGGGTCGTCGCCGTAGAAGCGCGCTTCCAGTCTCGGCGTCATGCCGCTGCCCTTGGAAAAGGCCTTGCACACGCCGTCAATACCGGGAAGCTCGTTGTCGATGAAAGCCTGCGTCTTTTGCAGGATGACGCGGGTGTTTTTGGGATCCTTAGCTTCGACGAGCAGCTGCGAATAGGCCGTGTTCGGATCGGGCGGCGAGTAGGTGAGCATGAAGCGCAGAGAACCGCCGCCGATAAAGTCGGTGACGTTCTTCACCTCAGGCATGGCGCGCAATTTCTGCTCCAGCCGGACAGTGGAATCGCGCTGCGCGGCCAAGGAACGCCCCTCCGTTCCCCAGAGATCGACGGTGAAATAGGCCGTGTTGGCGTCGGGGAAGAACGAGTGATCGAGCCGCGTATAGCCCCACACGGACGCGCCGAACAGGGCGGCAACGACCGTCATCGTCAGGGCGCGATGGGCCAGACAGCCTTCCAGCAAGGCGCGGTACGCGCGGAACAACGGTCTGTTGTACGGATCTTCGGCCGCCTTGCCGGGGCGCAGCATCAGCTTGCCGAATACAGGCGTGGCCGTGAGCGCCATGAGCCAGCTGAACATCATCGACAGGCCCACCACCTGGAAGAGCGAGCGGCAGAACTCGCCCGTCTGGTCGCGCGACAGGCCGATGGGGGCAAACGCCAGAACGGCAATGAACGTGCCGCCCAGCATGGCCCACTTGGCCCCTTCCACCGACTCGTCCGCTGCATCTTCGAGCAGCTGTCCGCGTTCGACGCCGACGAGCATCCCCTCGGAAACGACGATGGCGTTATCGACCAGAGACCCGAGCGCCAGGATCAGCGAGCCGAGCGAAATGATCTGAAGAAAAATGCCGCACGCGTTCATCAGTGCGAACGTGCCCGCCACGGTCAGCAGCAGCACGATGCCGATCAAAAGTCCAGTCCGCAGGCCCATAAAGACGAGCAGCACGCCGACGACGATCGCCAGAGACTCGAGCAGATTGACGATGAAATCGCTGATCGACTTCATGACCATGTCTGACTGCATGTAGATCTCTTCAAGTTCCATGCCGATGGGACGGTGCGTTTCAAGGGAACGCAGACGTTTGGAAACGGCGCGCCCCATCTCGACGACGTTGCCTCCGGGCACGGTGGCGATGCCGAGGCCAAGCGCCGGGCGGCCGTTGAAGCGGAGCATGAACGACTGCGGATCGGCGTAATCGCGCCGAACCGTCGCCACCTCACGAAGACGGATCAGCTTGCCGCCTGCGCCGCCGATGACAAGATCAGCGATGTCGTCAACGCTCGTGATGGCACTGGTCGGCGAGACGCGCACGTAGCGCCCGCCTGTCGTCGTGCTGCCGATAGCGGTGAGCGCGTTCTGCTGGTTGAGCACCTGAAAAATAGCCTGCGGCGACAACCCCAGTGACGAAAGACGGTTGGTCGAGAACTCGACGTACACGCACTCTTTCTGCTCGCCGAGGATCTTCACGCTGGCGACGTTCGGCACAAGAACGATCTGTTTTTTGAGAAAATCGGCATAATCCCACAGTTCCTTCATCGTGTAACCGTCGCCGACGAGCGCATAATACTGGCCATACACGTCGCCGAAGTCGTTGTCGATGAGGATCGTGCTGCCCGCAGGCATGAAAGGCTGCACGTCGTGCAGTTTCTGCCGCAGCACGTTCCACACCTGCGGAAGGTCTGCCGTGGTGTATTGATCCTTGATGTCGACGTAGATCAGAGCCAGACCGGGCATACAGTGCGAACGGATCTTTTTGATCTCCCCCATCGCCTGTACGGCGTCCTCGATGCGGCTGACCACTTCGCGCTCCACCTCATAGGCCGATGCCCCCGGATAAACGGCGGTGACGACAGCAGTCTTGATCGTGAACGTAGGATCTTCCAGCTTGCCGATCTGAAAATACGCCACCACGCCTGATATTGCGATCAGCGCGCAGAGAAATAGCACGACCGCACGGCGTTTGATGCTGGCTCGCGCGATGCTCATTGCCGTTCACCTTCTTTCATCAGACGCACTTTCTGGCCTTCACGGAGAAAGTGTACACCGGCAGTGACGACGCGGTCGCCGACATTCAGCTTCGGCGAACTGATCTCGATCATGCCGTTCCGCTCCCCGTTCACGATGACGGGAACGAGCGTCGCCGCACCGTCGCGGTACAGCCACACGGAGCGGTCGGATGAGTCGCCCTCGGTGCGGCTGAGGATGGCCGATTCGGGCACAAGAAAGGTGTTTTTGCGGTCTCCCCCGGAGAAATCGACGGTCACGGTCACAGCCATGCCAGGCAGCACGCGCACACCTTCCGGCTGCGGCAAAGTCACCGTGACCGGATAGGTTTTCGTGCGAGGATCGGCCTGCGCCGCAAATTCCTTGAGTTTGACGGGAAACTCGCGGTCCGGGATCGCGTCGAAGTGCGCCTTCACGCCAAACGAGGCGCTCAGTCTGGAAAGCTGTTTCATGTCGGCGGATGCGGGCACCGGCGCGAGCAGCACGTCCGTGTCCGGAACGCTGAAAACGATCTCCAGCTCAGAGATGTCCTGCAGTACGATCAACGGCTGTTTGGCGATCACGTCCTGGAAATTCTCGGCCATGCGCTCGGCGACGACGCCGTCAAACGGAGCTCGCAGCTCGGTGTCACGCAGTGCGTCCCGGGCGGCGGCAAGATGAGCTTCGGCCTGGCTCACGGCCGAACGGGCGACGCTGAGCTGAGCTTTATAGGCATCATATTTCGCCGCGGCGATGACCTTCTGCTGATACAGTTCTTCGTAGCGCCTGAAGTTGGCCGCCGCATCGCTGTACTGCGCCCGCGCCTGGGCCAGCACGCCCTGCGCCTGTGCGACCTTCGTGCGGAAGTCGCGTGCGTCGATGCGGGCCAGCAGATCGCCCTTTTTCACCGCCGCGCCTTTTTCGGCCGCGAGCTCCTGCAGCGTGCCATGGACGCGAAACGAGAGGTTGACGCGGCGTGATCCCTGGACGCTGCCGAAATAACGCCGTTGTGAGCCGCTGTCGGCTTCAAGAGCGATCGTGCGCACAGGGCGCACGATCTCCGCTTCGACAACGGGAACGGCTCGCCTGCGCATCTCTTCGATTCCCAGACACGTGGCGGCGATCACGAGCAGCCCGGCGAGGGCTTTCATAACGGAATAAGAAGAAGTTTTTCTCACTGTGTTCCCTCCAAAAAAGCAGGCGTCTCATTTCCGACGCCATCGCGCCGATTTTAGCACAGCATCCCGCGCTTTTCCACACCGGTCCGTGTCCTCGTCGCAGGAGCGCCGGAGCATGGTTTTCACTATTTTCATAACATGCAAATGATTTGACTTTTGGGGGGCAGAGAAATATAATTCCTGTTTGTTCGTCACGATGTCTTTTACCGCGGCGCGACGGACGACCATTCATGTGTGAAATCACGAGCCGCTCTATGGAAGTTTCACGGCGGTTCGTCCACTTTCATAAGGAGGTTTTTGTATGACCAAATATGTGTACCAGTTCACCGAGGGCAACGCGAAGATGCGCGAGCTGCTCGGCGGCAAGGGCGCCAACCTGGCCGAGATGACCAACATCGGCCTGCCCGTTCCCCAGGGCTTCACGATCACGACCGAGGCTTGCACCAAGTACTACGAGGACGGCCGCAAGATCAACGACGAAATCATGGCCGAGATCTGGGAGAACGTTGACAAGATGGAAAAGGTCAACGGCAAGAAGTTCGGCTCCAAGGACAATCCGCTGCTGGTCTCCGTCCGTTCCGGCGCACGCGCTTCGATGCCCGGCATGATGGACACGATCCTCAACCTGGGCCTCAACGACGACGTTGTCGCCGCGATGATCAAGGGCAATCCCGATCCCAAGTTCGAGCGTTTCGTGTACGACTGCTACCGCCGTTTCATCCAGATGTTCTCCGACGTGGTCATGGAAGTCGGCAAGAAGTACTTCGAAGAGCTCATCGACAAGATGAAGGCCAAGAAGGGCGTCACTTTCGACACCGAGCTGACCGCCGCCGACCTGAAGGAGCTGGCCGAGGAGTTCAAGGCTGAGTATAAGAAGCAGCTGGGCGCCGACTTCCCCTCCGATCCCAAGGTGCAGCTGTACGAAGCCATCCGCGCCGTGTTCCGTTCGTGGGACAACCCCCGCGCCAACACCTACCGCCGCCTGCACGACATCCCCTACAGCTGGGGCACGGCCGTCAACGTCATGCCGATGGTGTTCGGCAACCTCAACGACAACTCCGGCACGGGCGTGGCCTTCACCCGAGACCCCGCCACGGGCGAGAAGAAGCTGATGGGCGAGGTCCTCACCAACGCCCAGGGCGA
>JAEEUD010000044.1 GCA_016286835.1 Pyramidobacter sp.
ATGTCCTTGTCGGTGATGCCGTAGGCGTTGAGGATGATGCGGCAGTAGGTCTCGATGCCCTGGCCGATGGCGCCGAAGTCGATCGGCTTGCCGCGGAAGTCCTCGATGGTCTTCATGTCGTCGCCCTTGACGAGCACGTGGCAGGGCATAGGATAGATGGCCGCGACGAAACGAAGGCTGGTGAGCGGCTTCTTGAAAGCGCCGGTACCGGTAACGCCTTCATTGATGGTGGCCGACTGGCACATGCCGAACTCGATGTCGCCCTTGACCAGCGCGTTCAGGTTCTTGGTGGAACCGCCGGTGACGGCCGTGTAGTTGACGCCGTTGTTGGCCGCGTTGCCGACCTGAGCGATCGTGTTGCCGATCAGGTAGAAACCGCCGCCCACGCTGCTGGTGCCGATACGGGCAAAGTCATCGGCGAACGCGCACGTCGCCAGAGCCAGCACAACAGCCGCCGCGAAAACGCTCTTCACAGTTTTGCGAATCATTTGAAAAACCTCCCCATAAATATGAGACGTATTTTTGCCGGTCTCCCGCGGACTTTTACGGTATGAAATACAGTTCTACCGCGTGGTAATCGACATCGTTATTATGACGGCATGACTAATTATTGTCAAGAAAAAAATCATGCGAGGTTATATTTATTACGAATAACCAGCCACGACCGTAAAAACACGATCGATCCTTGTCGGATACAGCGTCGGCAGTATCGATGTTGTTTGTTTCGGGCAATAATTTTTCTGTCACTTCTTCCATATACTGCAAAGGACTTTCATATTATGAAAATTCGTGATACAATGACGTAAAAGTTTTTGATAAAAACGTACGGAAAGGAGGACAGCGCGATGAACAAGACGACCAGCGGCGCTTCGTCGATCCGGAAATGCCTGTCTGTGCTTGACTGTTTCACTGAAGAAACGCCGCGTCTTTCTCTCTCGCAGACGGCGGAAAAGACCGGTTTTTCCATGCCGACGACGCTGCGCGTGCTCTCGGTGCTGTGCGAGGAGGGTTTTCTGGAGCGCGGCGAAGACCGGCTCTATCAGCCCAGCTGGAAGACCTACCGACTCGGCCGACTTTTCGACGCGCACGACGCCATCCGCAACGCTATCCTTCCGGCCATGCGCCGCCTGCGAGACGCCACAGGCGAAACGGTCAGCCTCTACTGCAAGCACGGCATCCACCGCGTCTGCGTTGAGCAGGCCGTGAGCACGCACGAACTGCGGAGATCGTCACATCCCGGTTATCCCTACCCACTTTGGGCTGGCGCGATCGCCAAGATCTTTCTTTCCTACATGACACCGGAGGAAGTCGAGCGTGTGCGGCTTGAAGCTCCGCCCGCCCGTCAGGCGCTGTGGGACTCATTTCTCGAAGAAGCGCAGGCGGCCCGCACGCGCGGCTATTCATTCAGCAACGCCGAGCGCGAAGAGGGCATCGCCTCAGTTGCCTGTCCGCTACTGGACTCGCGCGGACGGCTGGCCGCCGGGCTGGGCATCTCTGGCCCCAACTTCCGCTTCAACGAACAAGCCCGTCTCGCCGCCGTGCCGCTGCTCGTGAGCGAATGCCGCCGGCTCACCGACGAACACGGAGTTGCCCTCTCCTATTGCGCGTTCGTCCTTCCTCAGTCAGAACAAGCCTAAAAAATAACGATCCCGTCCTCCTCTGCGAGAACGGGATCGTATTTTGTTGTGCCTCATTCAAGCGGCTCGTGCAGCCTGGCCTCGTAGCTTTTGCGCTTGAGCAGGTAATAACCGAACGTCAATACAGCCGTTGTGATCCAGGCGATCGGATAGCCCCAGAACACCAGCGCGATGCGGTGTTCGATGGCCAGAGCGATGGCCAGATAGACCTGACGCACCACGACCATGCCGAACAGCGACAGCAGCATCGGGATCTTCGTGTCGCCATAGCCGCGTGTCACGCCCAGGCTGACTTCGCGCAGCGCCATCACGGCATAGAACGGCAGAAGAGTGCGCATCATCTGCACGCCGACGGAGATGACCAGCGGATTGCCGTTGAACAGACGGATCATCTTATCCGCCGAGAAATAAAGGATCGTCCCCAGCGTCACGCTGTAACACAGGGCCAGCGTCGCGCAGCAGCGCACGCCTCCGCGGATGCGCTCCGCCTTGCGGGCGCCGACGTTCTGTCCCACGTAAGTCGTCAGCGCCAGGCCGAATGCCTTGCACGGCAGCGCCACGAAACGATCGATCTTGCCGGCTGCGCCCATGCCCGCCATGGAGACAGCGTCGAAGCTGCTGATGTACTTCCACACGAACAGATTCGAGAACAGGATCAGCGAGTTCTGCACGCCGGCCGGCATCCCGATGCCGATCATGTCAGCGATCAGTCGCTTCTCGCGTTTCAGTTCGGCGAACGTGAGGCGGAAGCTCGGCTCGTTGCGCCGCAGCCTTGAATACACGGCCAGCACCGAGACGAACTGAGAGATGACCGTCGCGCAGGCAACGCCGGCCACGCCCAGCCGCAGCCAGGCGACGAAGACGAGATCGAGCACGACATTGAGCGCGCACACGGCCGCAAGGATCGTGAACGGCCCTCGTGAATCGCCGACGGCGCGCAGCAGGCCCGCGGCGACGTTGTAGATGACGGTGAACAAAATCCCTGCCAGATAGATGCGCAGATAGATCACCGCGTCACCGTATACCTCTGCGGGAACGGAGATCATGCGGATCAGCGACGGCGCGACGAAGATGCCTGCGACCGACAGGGCCGTGCCGAGCAGCACGGCTGAGGCAAAGCCGTTTCGCATCGACGCGGACATGCGCTCGTTCTCCCCCGCCCCGAAATAGCGCGAGACGACAACGGAGGCGCCGATGGACATGCCGTTGAAAAAACCGACGACCATCTGCGAGATGGCCGTACACACGCTCACCGCCGCCAGCGCCTTGTCCCCGACGAAATTGCCGACCACCAGCGCGTCGGCCGTGTTGTACAGGTTTTGCAGCAGTTCCGCAAGCACGATGGGGATCGCGAACAGCGTCAGTTTTTTGAGAATGTTCCCCTCTGTAAAATCGATCGTCCGCCGCTCCACATTTTCGCCTCCCTCAAATCCTATCAATTCATTTAAGATAATCTAACCAGCCGTTTTTGTCAAACATGAAACGGCCTGTTCCGGGCACAGGACGACGGACATGAAAACAGCCTCTCGTGCGCGAGAGGCTGTTTTGAGAACGCTATTTGTCAGGGCGGTAGGCCTTGCCCTCCATGTACGCTTCGATGCGGTTTTCGGCAAGCGCGGCAAGGTTGCCGGCCCGCAGGTTTTCAACGATCTTGTGATGGAACGTGTAGATCCGCGGCAGGTCCTCCGGCCCGACGTTGTGGATCATGTACTGGAAGAGGCGCGAATACGTCTTTTTGAGCAGCTCTGTCGTCCATTTCAGGCCGGAAATGTTGTGGATGTAAAAATGGAAGCGGCACTCCAGATCGAAAAACTCCAGCTGTCCCTCTTCAACGCTCTTTTCAAAGACGGAACGCATTTCCGCGTACTTGTCGATACAGCGGTTCAGGTAATCGTAATGCGCGTCCGTCATCAGCCGCTGCGACACGATCCGCTCGTACACCTGCATGTCCAGCAGCACGCGCACGTTATAGATCTCGTCCACGTCCTCGTCACTGTATTGAAGCACGAGCGCGCCGCGCCGCGGCAACGTCTTGACGATGCCGTACGACTCCAGCACCTTCAGCGCTTCTCGAACAGGCGAGCGGCTCACGTTCAGCTCCGCCGCCACTTCGTTCTCGCGAATGAACGAGCCGGGCAAAAAGCGCTTGCGCACCAGAAGCTGGCGGCGCAGATAGCGAACCACTTCCTCCGTGATCGACTGCGCTATGGGAAAATCGTCGGACACCATCGTTTTCATCTCCTTGCGTCCCGCGGCGGGACTTTTTTTACGCTGAAATAATACTCGTTTCCCCGTCAAAATGCCAGACAAAAAGACAAACAGGGCACGCGGCAAAATATTTTTAACCGAGCACCCTGTTTTTTAGTTACGCTTTCATCAGGCGAGGATCTTTTTCGCCATTTCCGCGCCCACTTCGCGCAGAGCGGCTTCGTCGGCCTCGGTGGCGCAGCTCTTCACCTCGACGACGTTCTCGACCAGATCCCAGCCGGGCTTGGCCGCCAGCTCCTGAAGCGGCTTGAGCTCCGCGCCCTTGCTCCAGGTGTAGCAGCCGGCGATGGCCAGGACGCGTCCGGACACCTTGCAGTTGTCGATCTTCTCCACCACGGGGAACATCGCCGGGAACATGCCCATGTTGTAGCAGCAGCTCAGGAGAGCGATGCCCTTGCTGCGCCACACGTCGCGGATGATCCAGCTCAGGTCGGCCGTGCTGGCGTCGTAGACTTTGATGTCCTCCACGCCGTTCGCGCGCAGGCCGTCGGCGATGCACTCGGCCATGTGCGCCGTGTTGCCGTACATCGAGCCGTACACGATCGTGGCGCTCTTCGTCGTCTCCTGCTTGCTGAGACTGTCGTACAGGGCGACGACCTTCGCCACGCCTTCGCCGCGGTGGATCGGGCCGTGCGACGGGCAGATCATCTTGATCGGCAGCGCCGACGCCTTTTTGAGTGCCGCCTGCACGTTCGTGCTGAAACGGCCGACGATCGTCGCGTAATAGCGGCGCGTCTCAGCCGTGAAGATGTGCATGTCCATCTCATCGTCGAAGATGCCGCCGTTCAGCGCGCCGTAGCTGCCGAACGCGTCGCACGAGAAGACGATGCCCGTCGTGCTCTCGAACGACACCATCGTCTCCGGCCAATGCACCATCGGGATGGCCGCGAACGTCAGCTTGTGCGCGCCAAGCTCAAGCGTCTCGCCGTCCTTGATCTCCTTCGTGCTGGCGCTCTCGCCGTAGAATTGTTTGACGAAGTTCAGCGCCTGCTTGTTGGAGACGATCGTGATATTGGGATACACCTGGCGCAGCATACGGATGGCGCTGGAATGGTCGGGCTCGACGTGGTTGACGATGAGATAATCGACCGGACGGCCGCCCAGGATGCTCTGGATGCGCTCCAGATACTCGCCGAAGAACTCGGCCTTGACGCCGTCGATCAGCGCGACTTTCTCGTCGTCGATCAGGTACGAATTGTAGGAAACGCCGTAGGGCAGCGACCACAGGTTCTCAAACAGGTGCGTCTTGCGGTCGTTGACGCCCACCCACCAGATGTTCTCAGCGACAGAAACAGCCTTTAACATGGAAAAACCTCCGAAAACGTGATTTTTAGATTCTTGCTCTCCATGTGCCGCGAATGATCGCGACAACGCTTTATTATACGATTTCACGCAGAAGCGCGCAACTCAAAACGCACGGGCAAAATAAAAAGCGGAGAAGCCTGCCTCTCCGCTTTTATTTCCTGATTGTCAATGACTCTTTATTTCAGTACGCCCACTCGATCACGGCCGTGCCCCACGAGAGACCGACGCCGAAGCCGGAGACGAGCACCTTCATGCCCGGTTTCAGCCGTCCCGACGCGGCAGCGCGGGCCAGTGCGATCGGCACCGTGGACGACACCGTGTTGCCCGTCTCGGCCAGATCGATGACGAACTTTTCCGGCGGCACGCCGAGCGCGTCGCGAACGCGTTCCAGCAGCAACTGTGAAGCCTGATGGAAGACGACAAGGTCGATATCCTCTTTCTTCAGTCCGGCGCGTTCCAGCGTGCGATCGACCGAGCCGGGAACCTCGCCCACTGAGAACTCGAGCACTTTTCGTCCGTCCATGTAGATGTTCTCTTTGCTGTGCGTGTTGCCGAAGCGGTTCGTGTAGGCGTTTCCCGTCGTGTCCGAATAGGGCATGGCCTCCGCGCCGGCTTCGATGATGATGTCGCGGAATCCCGTTCCGTCCGTGCCAAAATCAAAGCCAGTGACGCGGTCGGCTTCGCTTGCTTCCAGCAGCGTCGCCGTAAAGCCGTCGCCGAAGATCGTGCGGATCGCCTTGTCCATCTTGTTCGCGTACTTCGCCACGACGTCGCCCGTGATAAGCAGTACGCGCCTGGCGATCCCGGCCGAGATGAACCCCTTGGAGATGCCCAGTCCGTACAGGAAGCCCGAGCAGCCCAGTTCATAATCGACCGCACCGCACGTCTTGCGCAGACCGAGCTGGCCGTGCACCACGCAGGCCGTCGCCGGAGCGATGTAATCGCGCGTCTCCGTGCAGATGACGAGCATGTCGATCGTGTCACGCGCGATGTCGGGATGCTCCTCGAAGAACTTGTTCGCGACCATCACGTGATAATACGACGCCGGTACGCCAGCTTCGGCCACGTGACGCTCGGCAATGCCCGTCTTGTGGAGGATCTTCTCCGGCGTCCACGTGCCGAACTCCTGAACGAGAAGCTCGTTCGTCTCAACTTTCTCCGGCACGCACCACGAGATGCCGCGGACTGTCATTCCACTGTTCATTTATTGTTCCTCCTGTTATTCTCATCAACTTTTAATACCTGCTCACAAAAAACAACTCGCCTATTTTACCCGTTCGCGGGCGTTTTGGCAATGAGCATTTGCCCCGTCTTTTGCTTGCCGAAAACTAAAAAACACTGTCGATCTGAGCTTCGTACCGTCTGTACGCCGCAAAATACGGTATAATGCTGATTTATGATTTTTGGCGCGATTATATTCGCGCCGCCCAGGAGATGATCCGTCAATGAAGGTATCAGACCGTATCAGCGGCGTTTTTGCTTCGCCCATCAGAAAGCTCAGTCCCTACGCGGAAGCCGCAAAAGCCGCAGGGAAAAAAGTATATCACCTCAACATCGGGCAGCCCGACATCCAGACGCCGCCGGCATTTCTCGAAGCCATCCGCGCCTTTGACGACAAAGTGATCGCCTACGGCGACTCGCGCGGCGACACACAGCTGCTGAAGGCTGTCCGGAGTTATTATCGCGACTGGGGCATGGATTTCGACATCGACGAGATCACGATCACCAGCGGCGGATCGGAAGCCCTGCTGATCGCGATGATGGCCGTCTGCGATCCCGGCGACGAGATCCTCGTCTTCGAGCCGTTCTACGCGAACTATCTGTCGTTTGCCGACGTCCTGAACGTGAACATGAAAGCCGTCACGACAAAGGCCGAAAACGGCTACGCCCTTTCCGGCGAAGCCGCCGTCGAAACCGTGATCACACCGCGCACGAAGGCGATGATCGTCACCAACCCGGGCAACCCCACCGGCCGCGTGCTCACGTCCGACGAGATGGACCTGATCGCCCGCGTCGCCAGACGCCACGATCTGGCTCTGATCGTCGATGAGGTGTACCGCGAGTTCGTCTACGGCGTACCCTTCCGCAGTTTCGGTGTCGTTCCCGGGCTGGAAGACAACCTGATCCTCGTCGATTCCCTCTCCAAACGGTACAGCGCCTGCGGCGCACGCATCGGCGCGCTTCTGTCGCATAACGCCGAATTCAACGCGCAGATCATGAAATACTGTCAGGCCCGCCTCTGCTGCCCCGAACTGGAGCAGATCGGCGCAGCCGCGCTCTACTCCACGCCGAAGTCTTACCTTGCCGACGTCAACGCCGAATACCGCCGCCGCCGCGACACGCTCGAAAAAGCTCTTTCCAGGCTGCCGAACGTGACGTTCTCCTCGCCGCAGGGCGCGTTCTACACGATGATCAAGCTGCCCGTGGACAGCGCCGAAAAGTTCGCCATCTGGATGCTCGAACAGTTCGATTCGCACGGTGAAACCGTGATGATCGCCCCCGGCGACGGCTTTTACCTCACGCCGGGGCTCGGCAAAGACGAAGCCCGGCTGGCCTACGTGCTCAACTGCGCCGATCTGGAACGCGCCATCGCGATCATCGGCGAAGGACTGAAAACCTATCCCGGCACGAAGATCCCCGCGTGATTTCTTGACAATCGCGCCTTTCGGTTTTAAGATAACTCAGTCACACCAAACCGACGAAGCGGAAATAACGCCGCCGCACGCTCCTACAGAGAGCCCGGAATGCTGAGAACGGGCGGAAAGCACGGTGCTGCGTTTGGGCCGCCGAGGGCGCGGGGGAACGGTTCGCTCCGAGTATCCCGCGACGAATGGCGCGCGTGAAGCGCTTGCAAAAGAGCTCGGCCGGCAGCGGCCGTGAATTCAGGGTGGCACCGCGGATTTTCCAGCTAAAATTCGTCCCTGACAGGCCGAAAAAAGGGTCTGTCAGGGACTTTTTTGTGCTGTATGGTGCTGCCAAAGGAGGTCACGACGTTGAGAGACGGCGTCATCCCGGATCCCGAGCGCGTGCATCCGATCGCCGGGTACGACAAGGAAATCTATGTCAGACCGACTGTCACGAATCCGAACATCATCGTCGGCGACTTCACCTACATCGCCGATGCCGAGTTTGAAAGCCACGTCACGCACCACTACAGCTTCATCGGCGACAGACTGATCATCGGCAGGTTCTGCCAGATCGCCGCAGGCGTCGAGTTCGTCATGAACGGAGCGAACCACCAGATGAACGCCGTCACGACGTTCCCGTTTTACACGCTGGAAGGCTGGGACATGGCGCCGCCTGCTCTCTCCGATCTGCCTATCCGGGGCGACACCGTCATCGGCAACGACGTGTGGATCGGTCAGAATGCGGTCATCCTGCCGGGAACGCACATCGGAGACGGTGCCATTATAGGCACCAACAGCGTTGTCGGCGGCACGGTCGAACCGTATACTGTCGTCGCCGGAAATCCTGCCCGCCTTATCCGCAAACGCTTCGACGACGAGTTGACAGGTCTGCTTCTCCGCTTCAGGTGGTGGGACAAAAGCATCGCCGAGATCAACAGCCTGATCCCGCTGCTTACCTGCAGCGACCTGGAAAAAGTCAGAAGCGAGCTGAAAGCACAGCTGCAATCACAGAGCCGATAATAACGTTTTTGGAGCCGTTTCACACGGCTGGACATTTTTATAATCGGAGGAAAGATCACCATGGAAGAAGTCAAACAGAACGCGGTGCCGGAAGCGAAGCCGGAACGCAAGAAGATCATGCTCTCGGGTATCCAGCCCACGGGCACGTTCACGCTCGGCAACTACCTCGGCGCCGTGCGCAACTGGAGGCAGACGCAGGAAGACTTTCAGTGCGCCTATTTCATCGCCGACCTGCACTCGCTCACCGTGCGCCAGGAGCCGGCCAAACTGCGCAAGCAGTCGATTGACGCCTTTGCGCTGCTGCTCGCCTGCGGCATCGATCCGCAGAAGAGCCTCGTCTTCGTGCAGAGCCACGTGCACGCCCACGCCGAGCTCGGCTGGATTTTGTCGTGCTACTCCATGTTCGGCGATCTTTCGCGCATGACCCAGTTCAAGGACAAATCGGCCAAGCACGCCGACAACGTCAACGCCGGTCTGTTCACCTATCCTGCGCTGATGGCGGCCGACATCCTGCTCTATCAGCCCGACTACGTGCCCGTCGGCGAGGACCAGCGCCAGCATCTTGAGTTCACGCGCGACGTGGCTGTGAGAATGAACAGCCTTTACGGCAACGTCTTCCGCGTGCCCGACGCGTACATCGTCAAGGCCGGCGCGAAGATCATGTCGCTCCAGGAGCCCACAAAGAAGATGTCCAAGTCCGACACCAACGTCAACGCCTTCATCTCCATCCTCGACGAGCCGAACGTGATCATCAACAAGTTCAAGCGCGCCGTCACCGACAGCGAGACGTGCGTCTGCTACCGCGAAGGCAAGGACGGCATCAACAATCTGATGTCCATCTACTCCGTCATCACCGGCCTGTCGTATGAGCAGATCGAACACGACTTCGCCGGTAAGGGCTACGGCGACTTCAAAAAGGCCGTCGGCGAGTGCGTGGCCGAGGAACTGCGCCCCGTGCGTGAAAAGTTCGCCGAGCTGACCGCCGACAAGGCCGCCCTCGAAGCCGTCTATCGCAAAGGCGCTGAAACCGCCGCGCACGTCGCCGAGCGCACCCTCGACAAGGTCAAGAGGAAGATCGGTTTGCTGGGCAAGTAATTTTGATATAGAATCCAACGCGAAGACGTTAAGAAAGTCAAAGTCATATTCAAAACACCGTAGGGGCGGGCCCATGTGCCCGCCCCTTTCCATTGAAGCGCTGCATTTGAACATCCGCGGCCACGCGGAGCTGCACATCGAAGCGCAAAAGAATCGGGACACTCTTTCGCAAGAGTGTCCC
>JAEEUD010000045.1 GCA_016286835.1 Pyramidobacter sp.
GGGGATCTTGGACAGGCCGGCTGGAACGGAAGCGGCGGTTGCGGCAAGGATGCCCCAGAGGATCGCGCCGCGCACGTGGTAGCATTCCAGCGTGACGGAAACGAGGAAACCGAAGATGGCAATAAGCACGGGCTTGGCGGTGAGGTCGCCCATCGTCACGAGCGTGGCCTCGTTGGGAACGACGATGCCGGCGCCCTTGAAACCGATCAGCGCGATGAAGAAACCGATGCCGGCAGCGATGCCGACCTTGAGCGACTTGGGGATGCCGTTGACAACGGACTCGCGGATGCGCGTCAGCGTCAGGACGATGAAGATCAGGCCTTCAATGAAGATTGCTGCTAGGGCGACCTGCCAGGAGACTTTCATCGTCAGGACGACGGTGTAGGCGAAGAAGGCGTTCAGCCCCATGCCGCAGGAGAGCGCGATCGGGTAGTTGGCGAGCACGCCCATCAGCGCTGAGCCGAGAGCGCTGGCGAGACATGTGGCCACCATCACGGCGTCGAACGGAAGTCCCGCGTCGGCGAGGATGCTGGGATTGACGAAAATGATGTATCCCATCGTCATGAACGTGGTCAGACCGGCCATGAGCTCCGTGCGGACAGAACTGCCCGCTTCTTTGATTCCGAACATACTGTGTAACCTCCTCTGATATGTCAGCTTTCAGTCGCGAAAAACGCGGCACAAAAAGAATACACCATTTATTGTCAGCGCGCAAGTGAAAGTATGTTGAAAAAAACAGTTTAGCCTAAAGTCCTGAAACATAAAGCAAGGCAGAACGAGTCTGCCTTGCCGTGGTGTAAAAAGCGGGATTATTTGATCTCGGAAACGTATTCGGCAAAGCGGCGCAGACCTTCGCGGATCTCGTCTTCAGAGTTGGCGTAGGCGATGCGCAGCGTGCCGTTGGCGAAGAAAGCGCTGCCTGGAGTGACGGCGACGTACTTGGTCTTCAGAAGGTCAGAACAGAACGTGGCGTCATCAGTCAGAACAACGTCGCCATGCTTTTTGCCGAGCAGCTTTTTCAGGTCGATGAGCACGTAGAACGCACCGTCGGGCTTGATGTAGGTGATGTCGGGGATGGCGTCGAGGATGCTGAACACCAGATCACGGCGTTTGCCGAAAGCAACACGCATCGTCTCAACATCGGTATCGTCGGAGCCGCGCAGGGCGCCGAGGGCGGCGTACTGAGCAATGGAGCAGGCGTTAGACGTCAAGTGTCCCTGAATGCTGCCGATCGCCTTGATGTACTTTGCGGGACCGATCGCGTAGCCGATGCGCCAGCCTGTCATGGCAAAGGCTTTGCTCATGCCGTTGATGTTGATCGTCCTGTCCTTGACTTCGGGGCAGACGGTGAGGATCTCGCAGAACTTGGCGTTGCCGTAGACAAGACGCTCGTAGATCTCATCGTTGAGAATGATGAAATCGTGCTCAAGCGCCAGCTTGGCAATGCCTTTCATCGTTTCGGGGCCATAGACCGCACCGGTGGGATTGTTAGGGCTGTTGAGCAGAATGCACTTGGTCTTGGGCGTGATCGCGGCCTTGATACGCTCAATGCTGGGAACGTTGCCCGTGTCGGAGCACTCGACGAGCACCTCGCGCGCGCCGCAGAGACGGATCTGCTCGACATAGCTGACCCAGGCAGGGGTGGGGACGATCACTTCGTCACCGGGATCAAGGATGGCGGCCATCGCAGCGTAGAGGACAGGTTTCGCTCCCGCGCCGACGACAACATCGTTGGCCGAATAGTCAAGGTTAAAGTGCTTCTTGTAATAGGCGCTGATCGCTTCGCGCAACTCGGCGATGCCGTTGCTGGCGGTGTAGTGCGTGTATCCTTTGTTGATCGCTTCGATACCGGCGTCGAGTGCTGACTTGGGCGAAACAAAGTCAGGCTCGCCCTGGCTGAACGCGATGACGGGCTTGCCCTCACGCTTCATCTCCTTGGCCAGAGCGCCGACGGCGAGCGTGGCAGAAGGCTTTAGATTTGCGGCTTTCTGAGAAAGAGACAGAGACATAACGACCACTCCTGTTCGGAAAAAATTTTTGGTGCGCTATAAAACTCTGTTAATAATGTAACAGAAAAAGCGTTAAAAATCCAGTGCTATCTTATTTTAAAATATTTATTCCGAAGGGCTTGAAGTTTAATAAATAATATGTTAATATGAATTCAACAACGGAACTCCGTTGAGTGATTTGGAAGGAGGAACTGAACATGGATATCCGCTTTATGGCTAAAAACGTCGAAGTCCCCGCCGATCTTAAGGACTACATGATCAAGAAATTTTCCCGCATGGAAAAGTTCTTCCCGCAGATTTCCGGACAGATCCTGATCAAGATGGTGCGCGATACGTATATCGCTGAAGTGACAGCTAACGTCAAGGGCGTGATCATGCGCGGCGAAGAACGCGATCTTGATCTTCGCAAGGCGTTCGATCTCGGACTGAAAAACCTTGAACGTCGCATCCGCCGGCATAAGGAATTCCTCGTCGATCGCGCGCATCTGAAGAGCCATGATTTCACGTTCGAGGAGACGCCGGTTGTCGAAGAGACGTCCGGTGTGAAGATCGTTAAGGAAAAACGTTTCGATCTTTATCCGATGTCGCCCGAAGAAGCCGCGATGCAGATGGATCTTCTGGAGCACTCGTTCTATATGTTCCTTAACGGCGAAACGGGCAAGGTCAACGTCGTCTACAAGCGCGAAGCTGGCGGCTACGGCCTGCTGATCCCCAATTAAAGAACGGATTTCCAGCCCGGAGCATCAAAGGGAGCCGAAAGGCTCCCTTTTGTGTTAATATACTCAGGTAAGCGAACGAGAAAGTTTTTCATAATGAGCATGACAATTCGGAGGTGTTTCGGAGTGAACATAGAAGATCCCTGTGTGCAGACGGCCCAGACTGTTCTACGGCAGCTGCCCTCGATGGATAAACTCCTGCTGGACGACAGGGTGGCTTTTTTCGCCACCGAGCTTAATCGTCCGACCCTGAAAGATGCGTGTACCGGAGTGCTTGGTGTCTGGCGCGAGAAGATTCTGAGCGGAGAAATTACGCGTTTTGACGAGGATCTTTTTTATGCGGAAATCACGGGCAAGCTGCGCCGTCTGACGACGCCGAGTCTGCGGCCGGTTCTGAATTGCACTGGAGTCGTCGTTCACACCAATCTGGGGCGCTCATGTCTGGCCGAAGAAGCCGTTGACGCAGCGGCTGCGGCAGGAATGGGCTACAGCACGTTGGAATACGATCTCGACAAGGGGGAACGTGGCCAGAGAAACGCCCACGTCGAAAGCCTGCTGTGCCGTCTGACCGGCGCCGAAGCGGCGGTCGTCGTCAACAACAACGCGGCCGCGGTACTGCTGGTGCTGGCCGCGCTGGCGGCTAACAAGGACGCCGTCGTTTCGCGCGGCGAGCTGGTGGAGATTGGCGGTTCGTTCCGTATTCCCGACATCATGCGTTTTGCCGGCACACGTCTGGTTGAAACGGGCTGTACCAACCGCACGCACCTGCGCGATTACGAGAACGCGATCACTGATGAGACGGTGATGCTGCTCAAAGTACATCCGTCCAATTTCCGCGTCGTCGGCTTTGTCACATCGCCTGAACGCGAGGAACTGGCGAAACTGGCGCACAGACGCGGCTTGCTTCTGGTCGAAGATCTTGGCAGTGGGATCCTCGTCCCTGATGAGGATCTGGCCCTCGAAGGGGAAACGACGGTAACTGAGTGTCTGCGCGGGGGAGTCGATCTGGTGACGTTCTCGGGGGATAAGATCCTCGGCGGCCCGCAGGTGGGCGCGATTGTAGGGAAAAAGGAGCTGATCGACAAGCTGCGGCGTTATCCGCTGCTGCGCGCGCTGAGATGCGGCAAGATGACGCTGGCCGCGCTGGAAGCAACGCTTCGCATGTATCTGCGAGGCGATTGGAAGAAGATCCCCACGTTAGAGATGATCACCGCGTCCGAAGACGCTTTACATGCACGGGCCGAACGCTTTGCGGGAAAAATCGCATCGCTGTGCGCAGCGCATCATCTCAGCGCCCGTGCCATTCCCTGCGAAGACGCTGTCGGTGGCGGGGCGTACCCTGAAAGGCCGCTCTCCGGCTGGGCTGTTGCTCTTGGCGGTACGGAAGGTTTTAATCCCAGCGCATTGCAGGCTGCTCTTCGCGCCTGTTCGACACCGGTCGTTGCACCCGTCAAGGACGGCGAACTGCTGTTGCACATGCGGACGGTCCGCGCTTTTGAAGAAGATCGGCTGGCCGAGTCGTTGAGCGAAGCGTTGGAGCGCATTTCATGAGCCAGCGCGAAATATCGCTTGTCGTCGGCACGGCTGGGCACATCGATCATGGCAAGACACAGCTCGTTAAAGCGATGACGGGCGTCGACTGCGACCGTCTGAATGAAGAGAAAAAACGCGGCATCACGATCGAGCTTGGTTTTGCGCCGCTCATTCTGCCCAGCGAGCGCGTGATTAGTCTGATCGACGTGCCCGGGCATGATCGCTTTATTCGCCAGATGGTCTCCGGTGCTTCGGGCGTGGACGCGGTGCTGTTCGTCGTCGCTGCTGACGAGGGTGTGATGCCGCAGACGCGTGAGCATCTTGATATCCTCTCTTTGCTGGGCGTGAAGTACGGCGTCATCGCAATCACGAAGAAGGACCTTGTCGATGAGACCATGCTCGAACTTGTGCGCGAAGACGTACAGATGCTGACAACGGGAACTTTTCTTGAAAACGCTCCCGTCTGCGCAGTTTCGTCGGTTACAGGCGAAGGCGTGGACGAATTGAAAATGCGCCTTGACGAGCTGGTCGATCAGGTCAGTCCGCGCGATCGGGACGGCGCATACTTCATGCCGATCGACCGCTCGTTTCCGGTCGCCGGTTTCGGCACGGTCGTGACGGGAACGGCATATAAGGGGGCGATCAGCCCCGGCGACGAGGTCGATGTGCTGCCTTCGGGGCGCGTTTCTCGCGTGCGATCGGTGCAGGTGCATGGCAAATCCGTCGATACGGCGTTTGCGGGGCAGCGTGTGGCAATGTGCCTGAGTGATGTCGGGCTGGACGAGATCGAACGCGGCGACGTGGTCGGCGTGAAAAACGTCTATCGCTCGACACGCTGTCTTGATGTCATGTTGAAACTGCTTGATTTCGTCGCTGAGCCGTTGGAGCACTGGCAACGCGTGCGGCTTCACATCGGCACGTCGGACGTGCTTGCGCGAATCTCCATGCTCGACGGCCGGGAACTGCTCCCCGGTCATACGGCACCGGTGCAACTGGTGCTTGAAGAGCCGGTGGCAGTGACGATCGGGCAGCGGTTCATCATCCGCTTTTACAGCCCCCTTCGCACGATCGGCGGTGGTGAGGTCCTCGTGCCGTATGCGAGCCGTCCTTCAGGAAAGCGCGGACGAGACGCTGAACGCGATCATATCCTGCGTCTCACTTCGTCCGGCAGCCGCGAAGAACGCACCGCTGCCGTCGTCGCAAGCGAAGCTCAGTGTTCGGTGAGCACGGCAATGGTGCTGACGCAGGAGCGCCGTGAAGACCTGGAGAAAATCCTGGAGTCACTTGAACGAGCCGGAAGGCTTGTTTATTTCCGCACGGGCGACGGCGTCATCTTATCGGCCGGGTATTACAAGAAGATCGCAGAGCGACTGATCGGTACTGTTTGTGATTATCACGAGCAAAATCCTCATCAGAAAGGGATTCCTGCTGACACGCTGCTGACGGAAGTTTTCTCCGAAGAAGATCGTAAAACTGGGCGCCTGCTTGTCTCAAAGCTTACTGAGGAAAAGAAACTGCGGCGCGATGAGGACTTTATTGCTTTGCCGGAGTTTGCCCCTGTCAGCGACACGGTTTTCAGCGCCTCGCGCGACAAGCTGCTTTCGGTCTGCCGCGCGGCAGGATGGGAGCTGCCGCTGCTCGACGATCTGGCGAACGCGTGCGACTTGTCGGCGGCAGAGTTCCGCAAACTGGTTGATCACTTAAAGAGAAACGGCGACATTACGATCCTTGACGGGACGTTCGTGCTTGCGCTGGAGCTGCTGACGCCGCTTTTGAAACAGCTTCGCGAGCTGGAAGGCGGTTTCACGCTTGCCCAGGCACGCGACATTACCGGCAGCAGCCGAAAGTATATCCTTCCCGTGCTGGAATATCTCGATGGCCGTGGAGTGACGCGCCGGGCCGGCGAAAAACGCATCTTCATTCAGAAGTCGTAATTGTTCGGAACGTCAAACAGAATTTCTCTGTGATCTTAACACGCGAAAGGCGGTCAGGAATGACAAAGGTTCCTTGCTTTGGCAAGCTCAATCTCACTCTGCGCCTGACGGGTGTGCTTCCGTCGGGGTATCATGAACTGTGCTCATTGTTCTGTAAAATCGGTCCAATAGACACCTTGACAATAAACACTTCATTGGCTGATAATGTCAGGGTGATTTTCAACAGGGCAAAATCAGCACCTTTGGGGCGCAACATCCTCTTTAAGGCGATCGATGCGGCAAGGGCTGAACGTGCCGATGTTCCTTTTCTGGACATGACGCTGGAAAAAAACGTTCCTCCTGGCACCGGGCTCGGCTGCGGCAGTGGAGACGCGGCAGCGCTCCTTTCATATCTGGCTGCACACGACAGCGCGGCGCGTGTTGGTGCCGACGTGCCGTTTTTGTATTCGTCGTCGCAGCTTGCGCTTGCGCAGGGGACAGGAGAGCGCATAACTGCGGTTGACGGCGATCTGTCGGCTCTTGAAGCTCTCGTCGTCATTCCTGAATGGCGTTGTCAGACGCCGGAAATGTATCAGAAAGTCGATCGTTTTTACGGCGGTGTCTGGCCGGTAAGCGCATCCGACGCACTCGCGGAGTCTGCGGCAGTGCTGAAAAATCTGTCAGCCGGCGTGATCTGCGGACTTTTACCTAATGATTTTACCCCCGTCCTGCTGGAGGAATATCCTCTCTATCGGGAACTGTTTTCAGTTTTTGAGCTAGAGGGGGCCGTTGCCTGGGGCATCAGCGGGAGCGGCAGCGCGGCTTTTGCGCTCCGGCGAAGAACTGCATCGCCATTCACCCCCGATCTACCGTGGATCGAAGACGTACTTAATTTCTCACTGGAAAGGTGACTTCCTCAATGAAAGGTCAGCGTACTGAACGACTTATCCGTATCACGTCTAAATTTTTATCCGCGCCGTCACGTCTCGTTTCGCTGACAGGGCTTGCCGAGGAATTTGGCGTCTCGAAAACGGTTATCAGCGACGATGTTTCAATGGTCAACGATGCGCTGTCCAGCGAGGGGTACGGCCACCTGAATGTCGATCGCGGCAGGACCGGCGGCGCTTTCTACGTACCTTCGCTTTCAGAGGAACGGCGCGCTGAGATCCTTTCCGAAATTGCGGAAGATCTTTCCGATCCCGGGCGTCTGTTGCCGGGGGGGCTGATCTATTATGCGGATATCCTTTTCAATCCTGTCTACACCGATCTTCTTGGCCTGACGTTTGCCTCTGATTTTCAGCATCTGCATCCGACATTGATCATGACGTCGGAAGTGAAGGGCATTCCCCTCGGACTGGCAACAGCGCGCGCGTTCGGCGTGCCGCTGGCTGTGTGCCGATTCCGCAACCGCGCCAGCGACGGCCCCGCCGTTTGCGTCCATTATCCGACACAGAGCGGCGAAGTTCGTTCCATGTACATGGGCACGAAGAATCTGTGTTCGCAGGATAAGATTCTTCTCATCGACGATTTCATGCATGGCGGCAGCACAGCCGCTGGAATGGCTCAGGTCGTGCATGAGTTTCGTGCCGAGCTGCTGGGGATCGGTGTTTTTATCGCTATGGACGAACCTGAGGAAAAAGCCGTCGAGGATTATCACGCTTTGCTCAAACTTTCCGTGCAGGACGGCAAGCGCATCGCTGTCTGCTGAACGAGGTCGGATGACAGCAGAAGGGTTGACGCAGCTATTCCCGTTTTGTGCGGGTTGACGGACACAGCCGCGACCGCTATAATAGGGCGTCTTTGAGAGGGGGCAGGAGCATGGTTGTGACCTTGGACGGTGAAAAGTGCATCGGTTGCGGAGTCTGCACGCAGATCGCGCCCGATATTTTTGCGCTTGATGATGAACGCGGCGTCGCCAAAGTCGTGCGCTCTGAAGGCGACGCAAACGTCGGGCAGGCCATCGAAAGTTGTCCCGTTTCCTGTATCGAGTACCGTGAGGAGTAACCTGCCTTCCCATGACGAAGTCGGGCCCATAGCTCAAGGGTAGAGCTGCCGGCTCATAACCGGGAGGTTCCAGGTTCGAACCCTGGTGGGCCCACCACCTTAAACAATATTGAACCGCCGTTTTTTGCCTAGGGGCTGAATACGGCGGTTCTTGTGTTATACTGAAGTCGCTTAAAACAGCAAATTTGTATGAGCAGCAAACTCATTGTAACGGAAGGAGACGGTCTGTTTGAACGCGCGCAAGAAACCTGAGTTGCTTGCCCCTGCGGGAAGCTGGGCTGCGCTGGAAGCGGCCGTCAACAGCGGTGCCGATGCTGTTTATCTGGGCGGGACGAATTTTGGCGCGCGTGCTTTTGCCGACAATTTTGACAGAGATTCGATCGAACGCGCCGTGCGTTTTGCCCATCTGCGTATGGTCAAAATCTACGTGACCGTCAATACGCTCGTCGATGACAGCGAAATGAAAGACCTGGCCGGCTATCTTGTTTTTCTCAATAACGCCGGCGTTGATGGGATCATCGTCCAGGATATGGGCGTTATTCGTCTCGCGCGCCGGATTGTGCCGGAGCTGCCGCTTCATGCAAGTACACAGATGACAGTGACGAGTTCGGCAGGCGTACGCTTTGCTGCTGCAAACGGAATGTGCCGTGTCGTCCCCGCGAGAGAGCTTTCTCTTATTGAACTGAAGGACGCTGTCAAGCAGGGCGTCGAAATCGAATCGTTCATACACGGCGCGCTCTGCGTTTGTTACTCGGGCCAATGCCTGATGAGCAGCCTCATCGGCGGCCGCAGCGGCAACCGCGGCAACTGTGCGCAGCCGTGCCGCATGGCCTATTCGCTTGTGGACGCAGCTGGCAACGATGTTCTGAGTGGGCGCGGCGTCGGGCCGTACTTGCTCAGTCCGAAAGATTTGAATACGCTCAATGTGCTGCCGCAGCTGATCGATAGCGGAGTCTGCTCGTTTAAGATCGAAGGGCGGATGAAGCGCCCCGAATATGTCGCGACCGTGGTTGGAGCATACCGCCGTTCGATCGACAGCTTCTTTTGTGGCGCATACAGCGTCAATGACGACGATAAACGCGACGTGGAGCAGATCTTCAACCGGGGGGTCACCACGGCTTATCTGTGCGATCGTCCCGGTAAAAATATGATGAGTCCGCTTCGCCCAGATAACCGCGGCGTCAGGATCGGAACAGTCGTCAAGGTCGATTCGTTGCGGCACGAAGCGGACATTCAGCTTGAAGATACACTGCGCGTTAGCGACGGGGTGGAGTTTTCATCACATAAACGTGAAAGCGTTGGCACAACAGTGACGAGACTTTCCGTAAACGGAGCGGCAGCGGCATATGCCTCCAGCGGTTCTATTGCTTCCGTCGCAGTTCCAAGAGGCGTTCGTGTCGGCATGACGGCGTTCAAAACGCTCGACGTGGAACTGATGGCAAGAGCGGCGCGTTTTTACGGAGAGTGTTCATTGCGACGCGTCCCTGTGGATATGACCGTAAAGGCGAGGTTGGGTGAACCTCTCGAACTGACTCTACGCGATCATGAAGGACGAATCGGCAGGGCCCAAACAGTATTGAACGCTGAAAAAGCGCTGAACCGCCCGCTTGATGAAACTGCGGTCCGACGTCAGGTCGAGCGTCTGGGAACGACGGCGTATTGTATGGGACGTCTTGAGGTAGAACTCGACGAAGGTATAATCGTTCCGGCCAGCGAGATCAACGAGGTCCGGCGCAAAGCGTGCAGGTCGCTTGACGAAGCACGGTTGGGTGCGTTCGTATCCGCAGGGCGCGCGCATGTCGATGAAGACGCTTCGTTGCGCATGGTCACTGTGTCTGAAAGAGTGCAAAACGATTCCTCTGCCCGTGCAAAGCC
>JAEEUD010000046.1 GCA_016286835.1 Pyramidobacter sp.
GCGGGCCCCGCCCCGACAGCCGCGATTTCGACGGTGAACGCCGCTTCCCGCGCGGTGAAATGTTCAGAGGTGAACGCGCGGGTTCGTTCGGCCGCGACAGGGCTGACCGTCCCGGGCGTGACGAGCGGCACGGGGGCGGCCGTTTTGAGCGCGACAGCCGCCGCGACGAGCGCGGATACGCCCCCAGGGGCGAGCGCCGCTTCGACGACCGCAGCGAGCGCCCCGCGCCCCGCTCTGAAGACGGCGGCACCGCGCGTCCACGACGCTTCACCAATTTTGAGAAATTCAGAAAGAACAGCGGGGACAAGAGATAAGTCCCCGCGTTCAAGAGGAGACCATCCATGCAGGACTCAAACACGAGACAGGAGCTTGATCCCATCCCGGACGACGAAGCGTTCCGCAAAGCTCTGCTGACGGTCGAGCGATTCGGCGTGCAGCTCCACGAGATCGCGCGCCGTCAGAAAGAGCTGCTCGCCATCGAAAAAGACCGCGCCGCCAAAGAGGCCGACGTGCTCAGGACACGTGCCGAAGAGAAGGACCGCGCGCTGGAAGCGATGCGTAAAACGCTGATCGACGCCCAGATGGAGCTTTCCGAGGCGCGAAGGAACGAGAACTCGCTTTCCCTCGAGGTGAAGCAGCTGAAAGAGCAGGTCCGCATCTACAAAGTGGACGGAGAGCGCATCGACGCGGCGGAAAGCCAGCTGCGCGCCGCTCGGGACGAAAACGCAGCGCTGAAGACGCGCCTCGACGAGCAGGCCGTTGGTGCCGCCAAAGCCGCACGCGATCACAAGACCGAACTCGACGCCCTTGTCCTGAAATACGAGCAGGAAAAGATCCAGCTGAACGAAAACGTCCAGGTCGCGCTCGAAAAAGCCCGCAACGTCACCGACACGATCGAACGCTACAAGTCGCTGGCCGCTCTTGCCGAGAGCGAAAAGAACTCTGCGGCCGAGGAGATGGAGAAAACGCGGGCCCAGCAGAAAGAACAGATCGACAAACTGCGCGGCGAGCTGGCCGCCCGCGAAGCCCGCGTTTCCGAGCAGGACCGCATCCTTGCCGACGTGCAGCGCGACTACGAGCGCAAGCTCTCCCTCGCCCAGTCGCAGGCCGAGCAGAAATACCAGTCCGAGCTCGAAAAGCTCCGGCACACCAACGAAGACCAGCTCCACGAGCTGAACCGCACGCGCTACACGATGGAGCTGCTGAAGGAAGATCACGCCCGCGCCATCGAAGCCCTGAAACAGGACATGGAAAAGCAGATCACGCTCCGCGCCGACGAGATCCGCCGCCAGTTCATGCTCAAATCGCCTGCGGCGGAAACTCAGGCATGATCCAGGTCAAGGATCTCGGGCTCACGTTTGCCGGCGGACGGACCATCTTCAAAAATCTCAACTGGCAGATCGACACCGGCGGCAGGACCGGCCTCGTCGGCCCCAACGGCATCGGCAAGACCACGCTGATGCGCGTGCTCGTCGGTCAGATCCAGCCCGATCTCGGCGACGTGACCATCTCCCCCGCTTCGGCCACCGTCGGCTACCTGCCGCAGGACCTCGCCGAGCTGCCTGACACGACGCTGATGCAGTATCTGAAGGACAAGGCCGGCATCACCGCCGCCGAAGCTCTGCTGAAAAAGCGCCAGGAGGAGCTCGCCGCCGCACCGCCGGACGGAAACGAGCGCGCCCTGCATCTTCACGAAGAGGCGGCGGCCGCCTACGAACGCCTCGGCGGCTGGTCGTTCGAGGCCATGTCGAAAAAAGCCCTGCGCGGCCTCGGCTTCCACGAAGGCGACGACAGGAAGCGCTGCCGCGAGTTCTCCGGCGGCTGGAAGATGCGCATCACGCTGGCCGGCTTACTGCTGTCCAATCCCGACGTGCTGCTGCTGGACGAACCGACCAATCACCTCGACACCGAAAGCATGGAATGGTTGGAAAACTGGCTTTCCGACTACCGCGGAACGCTTATCGCCATCTCGCACGACCGCATTTTCATGGACAAGATCATGAAAAGCATCGCCGAGCTTCATTCCGGCGGCATCCGCGTGTACAAGGGCAACTTCTCCGACTACCTGCGCGCCTCTCAGGAACAGAAAGCGCAGCGCGAGCAGGCCGCCGCACGCCAGCAGGCTGAGATCGCCAAAACGAAGGAGTTCATTGAACGCTTCCGCTACAAGGCCACCAAGGCAGCGCAGGTGCAAAGCCGCGTCAAAGTTTTGGAAAAGACCGAGCTCATCGAGACCGAGGCAGACGCGAAACACATGTCGTTGCGCTTTCCTCCCTGTCCCCCGAGCGGACACATCGTCCTCACGCTGGAGGACGTGAGCAAGTCGTACGGGACGAATCACGTCTTTTCGGGCATCTCCGCCCAGATCGAGCGCGGCCAGAAGATCGCTCTCGTCGGCGTCAACGGCGCCGGCAAGTCGACGCTGTCGCGCATCGTCTCCGGACGCGAAGCGCCCGACAGCGGCACGCGTGAGCTTGGCTATCACGTCCTGCCCGTGTTCTTCTCGCAAGAATCTTCCGAGAACCTCAACTACGCCAATACCGTCTGGCAGGAGATCAACCCGCTCAACCAGGACATGACCGAGGCCGAAAAGCGCACGCTGCTCGGTTCGTTCCTGTTCAGCGGCGACGACATCTACAAGCCCGTCAGCGTGCTTTCCGGAGGGGAAAAATCCCGCCTGTCGCTGGCGAAGATCCTCATGAATCCGTCGAATTTCCTCATCCTCGACGAACCCACCAACCATCTGGACATGGTCACGCGCGACCTCTTTCAGCAGGCGCTGCTCGCCTACAACGGTACGCTGCTGATCGTGTCGCACGACCGTTTTTTCCTCAACCAGCTGGCACAGCGCGTCTGGGAGATCCGTGACGGACAGCTGCACGACTACGCCGGCAACTACAGCCGCTTCATCGAACTGAGAGCGCGCGAACAGACCGCGCAGGCGGCGCAGCCATCCGACCGTCCGCAGACAGGCAAGTCGGCCGAGCGCGACAAAAAGCGCGAGGAAGCACAGCGCCGCAACGAGCTCTACCGGCGCAAAAAAACGTATGTCGAAGAGCTCGCCCGCGTCGAAGAGACCGTCTCGGCCCGCGAGGCCGAAAAAAACGACATCGAAAACCGGCTCTGCCTGCCCGAAGTGCTTGCCGATTCCGCCAAAGTTCAGGCGCTTATGAAACGCCTGTCCGAAACGAGCGCGGAGATCGAGCAGGCCACGTCCCGCTGGGAAGAGCTGATGGAGATCATCGAATCAATCGAAAAAGGAGACCTGTAAACCATGGCACAGACCGTGAAAAACGGCGACAAGATCCGCGTCCACTACACCGGTACCCTCAACAACGGCGAGATGTTCGACTCGTCGATCAAGAACAACCGCCCGCCCCTTGAGTTCACCGTCGGCGCGGGGCAGATGATCAAGGGATTCGACAAAGGCGTCGTCGGCATGGCTGTCGGCGAGACGCGGATGCTCAAGCTGCCGCCCGAAGAGGCCTACGGCGTTCGCCGCGACGACATGATGATCACCGTCAAGGCGTCGCAGATGCCCAAGGGCTACACGCCCAAAGTCGGCGATCCGCTCCAGATGGGGCCACACCGCGTCACCGTCGCAAAAGTGAACGAAGACGGCTCCGTCGTCCTCGACGCCAACCACTTTCTCGCCGGCCAGGAGCTGAACTTTGAAGTGACGCTCGTGGAGATCCTGTAAAATAACGCGAAGACAAATTAAAGAGCGCGAGGATTCTCTCCTCGCGCTCTTTTTTCGTATGTGTATGAAAATACGACGGGTGCCTTAGATGCACAAAGTGCCCCGGGGCTTTACGTCCGAAACGACCCCGCCGTGTTTGAAATGATAAAGCATGACGGAGTATAAATCAAGATATTTGTTCTGCTGCCTCATCTTCATTCTTTTCTTTAATATTGATAAAGCAGCAGGAAAGTGTTATACTTTACATACCGGCTTAAAATACTTTTCAGAAAGCCGATCATCTTGCAAGGAGGAAAAAGAGTTCATGAAAAAGTTCGCACTGTTCGCCGCGCTGACGCTGCTCGTCTGCGCGAGTTCCGCTTTCGCCCGCGACTACGTGGCCGTGTACGAGGCGGAGCTGGATACCGTCAACTACCTCAAGTCAAACAAGACCGACACGATGCAGCTGGGCTACAACACCTGCGACGGCCTGGTGGAGTTTGATCGCTTCGGCCTGACGATGCCGAGCCTGGCCACCGACTGGACCGTTTCCGACGACGGCCTGACGATCACGCTGCACGTCCGCCCCGGCGTGAAGTGGTACACCTGCGAGGGCAAGGAATACGGAGAGGTCACCGCGCACGACTTTGAGGCGGGCGCAAAGTGGGTGCTCACCAAGAAAAACGCCTCCGTCGTCGCCAACACGATCTACAACAACATCGCCGGCGCCAAGGACTACTACATGGGCAAGACGGACGACTGGAGCACCGTCGGCATCAAGGCGCTCGACGACCGCACGATCCGCTACACGTTCTCGAAGCGTCTGCCCTACGCGCTGAAGATGCTGTCGTTCCCGGCGTTCTATCCCGCTTCGCAGAAGTTCATCGACGAGTGCGGCGATGACTTCGGCACCAGCAACGACACGATGCTGTACTGCGGCGCGTACATCCTCACCGAGTTCGAGCCCGAGTACCAGCGCGTGCTGACCGCCAACGAGCATTACTGGAACCGCGAGGCCATCTCGATCGAGCGCATGGTCTACAAGTACAGCAAGGAAGCCTCGGCCAACGGTCCCGAGCTGTTCCTGCGCGGCGAGGTCATGGACCTGATCCTGCCCGGCACGATCATGGACGAGTGGATGAAGGATCCCGAGAAGAAAAAGCTGATGCGCCCGCACAACCTCACCAACATGACCTACTTCATGGCGTTCAACTTCGAGCCGCTTTACAGCGAGGAATACGCTCCCAAGGACTGGGTGGAGGCGGTCAACAACCTGAACTTCCGCAAGTCGCTGTTCCACGGTTTCGACCGCGTCGCCGCGCTGCTGGCAATGGCGCCGTACGACTACCAGCGCCGCCTCACGGGCACGCTGACGCGCCGCAATCTCGTCCAGGTGAAGGGCGTCGACTACGTGGAGATGGGCGGCCTGGCCGAGTACACGCACGGCGAGTCGTTCGACCCGAAGAAGGCGCTTGAGTACAAGGCGAAGGCCATGGAAGAGCTCAAGGGCAAGGTGACGTTCCCGCTCAAGGTCGTCATGCCCTACAACACCGGCAACGTCGATATCGTCAACCGCTCGCAGGTCGTCGAACAGCAGATGGAAAAGCTGCTCGGCACGGATTACATCGACATCATCCTCGTGCCCTACCCCGCTTCCGGATACAACAAGGCCTCGCGCACCAGCGGCAAGTTCGCGTTCACACAGCTGGGCTGGGGCCCCGACTTCGTCGATCCTCTGAGTGCGCTTGATCCTGTGATGGCGTCGGCGCTGTCCCCGAAGTGGAGCCGCCTGAACATGGCGCGCGACATGATGCAGCCGGACGGCCAGACCAAATTCGACGCGATGGCCGAAGCGGCCGCCGCGGAAGTCGGCGATCTGAAGAAACGCTATGAGATGTTCGCCGAGGCCGAGAAGTTCCTGCTCGACAACGCCTACGTCGTGCCGTTCTACCTGTCCGGCGGCGGCTTCAAGGCGTCGTATCTGCATCCGTTCTACGGCTTCACGAGCCAGATGGGCATCAACTCGCTGCGCAAGCTGAAGGCGGCGAAGCTGCTCGACAAGCCGATGAACATGGAGGAGTACGAAGAGGCCGAGAAGCAGTTCCTGAAGGATCTTGAAGAGGCCAGAAAGAACGCGAAGTACGATTAACCGCAACAGTGCAGTCATCGCGCCCGAACGGCTTCCACGCCTTTCGGGCGCTTTTTGCAGACGGGCTGTGACATGAGAGGAGAGATAGGGTGTTCTTGTACGTGCTCAAGCGGCTCTTTCAGTCGCTGATAACACTGTTCGTCATCACCACGGTGGTGTTCCTGCTGCTACGGCTGATGCCGGAAGAAGGCTATTTCGGCGAGAACTACGACAAGCTCGACGAGATGCAGAAGGAAGTCATCCTCACCGAGATGGGGCTGCGCGATCCGATCCACGTGCAGCTGGGCAAATTTTACAGGGATCTTTTCAACGGCGAACTGGGACGTTCCATCGTCTTCCGTCCGCGCGTGAAGATCTGGCGCATCATCAAGCCGAAGGTCCCCTACTCGCTGTGGTTCGGCGTCGCCTCGGTGACGTTGTCGCTGCTGATCGGCATCCCCATGGGGCTGTTTATGGCCCGCTGCAAGGGGAAGTGGTTCGATTCGCTCGGCTCGGGCTACATCGTCCTCATCAACTCGGTGCCTGCGGCCGTGTATTACCTGTTCATCCAGCTCTATCTCTCTTCCGCGCTCAGGCTGCCGATGCTGTTCGACGCGCGCAAGCCGTCCAGCTGGGTGCTGCCGGCCGTGAGCATGTCGCTTTCCGGCATCGCCTATTACGCGATGTGGGTGCGCCGCTACATGGTCGACGAGCTCAACCGCGACTACGTCAAGCTGGCACGAGCCAAGGGCCTGAGCAGCACGCAGATCATGGCCCGGCACGTCATCCGCAACGCGTTCGTGCCCGTCACGCAGTACATCCCTATGTCGTTCCTGCTCACCATCTCCGGCTCGATCTACGTCGAATCGCTGTTTTCCATCCCCGGCATGGGCGGTCTGCTGGTGACAGCCATCCAGCGCCAGGACAATCCGCTCGTACAGGCGCTGGTGCTGATCTTTTCGTCGGTGGGCATCCTCGGACTGTTCCTCGGCGACGTGCTGATGGCCCTGTTTGATCCGCGCATCAAGCTGACGAGAAAGGTGGCGTCGCGATGAGCTCGTTCGACAAACTGACTTCTTCGCTGGAAAACGTCACAGCCGAGCAGATGAAGGACCTCGATCCGTCGCTGTTCGAGTTCGCTCCGTACAACGAGAACGCCTCTGAGTCTCGCGGCTATTCCAATTACGCCTACTGGCGTTCGACGTGGCGCTCTTTCTCGCACAACCGCACGGCAATGACGCTGCTGATCGGTCTGATCCTGCTGCTGTCGTTCACGTTCGTGCAGCCGCTGCTGCCCGACCAGAAAAGCCCCACTCAGGTGTACACCAACGCCGAGACGGGCCGGCAGGAGCGCAATCATGCTCCCTGCGCGGAGTACTGGTTCGGCACCAACACCATCGGGCAGGACCTCTGGGCCCGCGTCTGGAGCGGCACGCGCACGTCGCTGCTGATCGGGCTGGCCGTCGGCCTGTGGAACGCCGTGATCGGCATCGCCGTCGGCGCGCTGTGGGGCTATGTGCGGCGGCTCGACGGGCTGCTCACGGAAGCCTACAACGTGGTGCGCAACATTCCTAACTCGATCATCCTGATCCTCGCGTCGTACATCATGCGTCCCAGCGTCGGCACGATGATCGCGGCGATGTGCGTGACGGGCTGGCTGCCGATGGCACGCTTCGTGCGCAATCAGATCGTCATCATCCGCGACCGCGAGTACAACCTCGCCTCGCGCTGCCTGGGCACGCCGACGGAACGTCTGATCCGCAAGAACCTGCTGCCGTATCTCGTCTCGGTGATCATGCTGCGCATCGCGCTGGCGATCCCGCAGGCGATCGGTCAGGAGGTCTTCCTCACCTATATCGGCCTCGGCCTGCCGGTCAGCATCCCCTCGCTCGGCAACCTCATCAACGAGGGACGCATCGTCATGATGAGCGCTTCGACGCGCTACCAGCTGCTCTTCCCGGCGCTGGTGCTGTCGGCCGTGACGATCTCGTTCTACGTGATGGGCAACGCCTTCGCCGACGCGGCCGACCCGCGCAATCACGTGTAAGGAGGCGGAACGATGGATTACGCAAACGCTGAAAAGATCCTCTCCGTGTCCGACCTCGTCATCAAGTTCAACCTGCGCGGCCGCGTGCTCACAGCCATTCGCGGAATCTCGATGGATATCTACAAAGGCGAGAGCCTGGCGATCGTCGGCGAGTCCGGAAGCGGCAAGTCGGTGTTCACCAAGAGCTTCATGGGCCTGCTCGACGGCAACGGCTGGATCGACAACGGCTCGATCATGTACAACGGCGTCGATCTGGCGAAGTACACGACCGAGAAACAGTGGCTGACGATCCGCGGCCGCGAGATCGCGATGGTCTTCCAGGACCCGATGACCAGCCTCAACCCGCTCAAGACGATCGGCCGCCAGATCCAGGAGACCGTCGAACTGCACCAGCCGCTGCACGGGCACGAGGCCCGCGAGAAAACGTACGAGATCCTCCGCGACGTGGGCATCGCCGAGCCCGAACGAAGGTACAAACAGTACCCGCACGAGTTCTCGGGCGGCATGAGACAGCGCGTCGTCATCGCCATCGCCGTGGCCTGCGCGCCGCGGATCCTCATCTGCGACGAGCCGACGACGGCGCTCGACGTGACCATCCAGGCGCAGATCCTGCGGCTTCTGCGCAATCTGCAGGACAAGTACGGCCTCACGGTGGTCTACATCACGCACGACCTCGGCGTCGTCGCCAACGTAGCCGATCGCATCGCCGTGATGTACGCCGGCGACATCATCGAGACGGGACTGTGCGAAGAGGTGTTCTACAACGCGCAGCACCCGTACACGTGGGCTCTGCTCTCCTCGCTGCCGCAGCTGGGCGTGCGCGGCGAAGACCTGAACTCGATCGCCGGAACGCCGCCGAGCCTGTTTGCCGACATCAAGGGCGACGCGTTCGCGCCGCGCAATCCGAAGGCATTGAAGATCGACTATCTGCTCCGCCCGCCGTTCTTCGAGGTGTCGCCCACGCACCGCGCCCGCACGTGGCTGCTCGATCCACGCGCGCCGAAGGTAGAGCCGCCCGCAGCGATCCGCCGTTTGCGTGCACGATGGGATGAATGGAAGGAGGCGAGCGGCCGTGTCTGACACTCGCGAAAAACTGCTGGAAGTGAAAAATCTGCGCGTCGAGTTCGGCCGCGGCCGCAAGAGATTCGTCGCCGTGGACGGTGTCACGTTCGACATCTACAAGGGCGAGACGTTCGGTCTCGTCGGCGAATCGGGAAGCGGCAAGACGACGATCGGCCGGGCCATCATCCGCATCAACGAGACGACGGCCGGCGACGTGCTCTTTGAGGGAAAGAAGATCAACGGCCCGATCTCCCGCGAGCTCGACCGCGAGGTGATCCGCAGCATCCAGATGATCTTCCAGGACCCGATGGCCTCGCTGAACGAGCGGGCCAAGGTGGAATACATCATCTCCGAAGGGCTGTACAACCTGAAAAATTACGGCAGCGAGGAAGAGCGCCGCGACATCGTCGCCCGCGCACTGCTGGACGTGGGCCTTCTGCCGGAGTTCGCCAGCCGTTTCCCGCACGAGTTCTCGGGCGGCCAGCGCCAGCGCATCGGCATCGCCCGGGCACTCGTCATGCGTCCCAAGCTGATCATCGCCGACGAGCCGATCTCCGCGCTCGACGTGTCTATCCGCGCTCAGGTGCTCAACCTGCTCTCGCGCCTGCGCCGCGAGTACGGGCTGACGTATCTGTTCATCGCCCACGACCTCTCGATCATGCATTTCATCACCGACCGCCTGGCCGTCATCCACAAGGGACGCATCGTCGAACTGGCCGAGACGGAAAAGCTCTTCGCGCACCCGCTCCATCCCTACACGCGCGCGCTGCTCTCCGCCATCCCCATGCCCGATCCCGTAGCCGAGCGGCGCAAGAAACTGCTCGTCTACGATCCGTCGT
>JAEEUD010000047.1 GCA_016286835.1 Pyramidobacter sp.
CGATTTCTCTTGGATTATAATGCGTGCCGGAAAAGCGGACTTCGCTCAAAAGCCCTCCCCTTTAGCCCGGGCTTTTCTGTTCTACGAAGAACAGCAGAGCGATCTTTTTTTGCGCGTTATTTTCTTACCGGAGGTTTTTTCATGAAAAGAAACATCATCACGTTCTTCGCGCTCGCGGCCGCCTTTGCGCTGACCGGCGCAGACAGCTCGCGCGCGGCCCTGCGCGTGGCCACGGCCAGCACGTATCCGCCGTATGAGTTCATCAACGAAAAAGGACAGCTCGACGGCTTCGACAAGGAACTGATGGAAGCCATCGGCGCCAGAATCGGCGAGACGGTCGAATGGCTCGACACAGGCCACTACGACATGGTCATCCCCTCGCTCGTCACCGGCCGCGCCGACGTGATCGCCGCCGGCATGAGCGCCACGCCCATCCGCGCCCGGCGCGTGCTCTTCACCGTGCCCTACGTGCCGACGATGGCGGCATTCGTCACCGCACCGAACGTGAAAGTCGAACGCCTCGAGGACCTGCGCGGACTGCGCGGCGCCGTGCCCGTGGGAACGACGCAGGACGTGTTCCTCACGCCCAAGGCCGAATCGCTCGGCTTTTCCATCAAGACGTTCGCCAAGATCGAGGAGTGCGTGTGGGACATCGTCACGGGCCGCACGGATTTCACGCTCATGGACGTGCCTGTCGCCGAGAAGATCATGGAGCTGCCCGCCTTTAAAGACAAGATCGTGCGCGGCTACACCTTCCGCCTCACGGGCGCCGGCAAAGCCCTGGCTGTCAACCTCGGCAACACGGAGCTGAAAGCGCGCCTGGACGGCGCGATCGAAGCGATGGAAGCCGACGGCTCCCTCGACGCCCTGCGCGCCAAATGGGGCCTGGGACGCAAATAACGCTGTGGATATCATACGACAGGCACGCCATTCATTCCGAACGGCGTGCCTGTTTTTTGTGCGAATTTGCCGAAAAATGCGCGATGCTTCTTGACTTCATTGCGTTAAAGCGCTACAATGCGTCGTGGACAAATTTCCTGTGAGAAATGGAGTGTTCTTCATGACCTATCCCAGTTCACAGTCGATCGAGCGGCTGATCTCGGTCATTCTCAGCTTAAAGGATCGCGACGAATGTGCGGCGCTGTTCGAGGATCTCTGCACGATCAAGGAGGTCCAGAACATGGCGCAGCGGCTGGACGTGGCGATCATGCTCGACGCGGGCAAGAACTATCAGGAGATCACCCGCGAGACGAGCGTGAGCACGGCGACGATCAGCCGCGTCAGCCGTTGTCTGAACTACGGCAGCGGCGGCTACCGCATCGCTCTGGAGCGCCTGAAAAACGCGGCGGACGGCAAATGAACATCGACGCGCAATCGCTCCGCTTCGACGAGCGCGTGATCTTCGCGCTGCGCTCGCTGTTCACGCGCTTCGGCTACTCGTACTACAAGATGAGCAAGTTCGAGGAGTACGACCTTTATGTCGCCAACAAGGACTTCCTCGCCAGCGACAGCATGATCACGTTCACGGACACCAACGGGCGCCTGATGGCGCTGAAACCCGACGTGACGCTTTCGATCATCCGTCACTTCCGTGACGAACCCGGCGCCGTGCAGAAGCTGTTTTACAACGAAAACGTCTACCGCGTCTCGCGCAGGACGCGCGTGTTCAAAGAGATCATGCAGATCGGGCTGGAATGCATCGGCGCGATCGACACGTACTGCATCTGCGAAGTGCTGATGCTGGCCGCCGAGAGCCTGCGCAGCATTTCTCCCGGAGGATGCGTGCTCGACATCGCCCATCTGGGCATCGTCGGCTCGATCATCGAGAGCTTCTCGTTCTCCGAAAACGCGCGCAAACAGGCGATCGCCTGCGTGAGCGAGAAAAACGCGCACGAACTGGCGCTGCTGTGCAAACAGAACGGCGTGGAGGAAAACAAAGCCGCCGCCCTGCGCGGACTGGTCGAACTGTGCGACCGGCCCTGCGAGGCCCTGCCCCGTCTGCGCGAGCTGCTTTCGCGATCGGGCAGCGCAAGGCTGCACGAGTATCTTGAACAGCTTGAAAAGGTCGTCGCCTTCTTCGACGGGACGGAGATCGAGGACATGCTGCGCATCGACTTCTCCGTGGTCAACGACCTGAACTACTACAACGGCATCGTCTTCCGCGGCTTCGTCGAGGGCGCTTCGTCGGGCGTGCTTTCGGGCGGCCAGTATGACCGGCTGATGCGCAAGATGAAGCACCAGGGCGGCGCGATCGGCTTCGCCATCTACCTTGACGCGCTCGAACGCCTCGGCGGCGACGCCCGCGATTACGACGTGGACACGGCGCTGTTCTACCGCCGCGACGACGATCCCGCCCGTGTGGGGCGCGCCGCGCGCGAACTTTCGGCCGACGGCGCCAGCGTGATGGCGCTGACGGAGGCGCCGGCAGGGCTCAGATACCGCCGCGCCGTGAAACTGACGGAAAGCGGGGTGGCTCCCCTTGACTAAGCCGATCAATATCGCCCTTCCCAAGGGACGGCTGGGCGAAAAGGTCTATTCGCTGTTCGCCCGCGCGGGCTACGAGTGTCCTGAAGTGCTGGAGCCGGGACGCCGGCTGATCTTTGAAAATCCCAGGCGCGACGTGCGCTACTTCTGGGTGAAGCCCTCGGACGTGGCTATCTACGTCGAGCGCGGCGCGGCCGACATCGGCGTGGCGGGCAAGGACATCCTCCTTGAACATTCGCCCGACGTGTACGAGCTGCTCGACCTGCATACGGGCATCTGCCGCATGGCGGTGGCCGCAAAGGCCGACTTCCGTGACAATCCGCTGCGCACGCTGCGCGTCGCCAGCAAGTTCGTCAACATCGCCCGCGATTACTACGCCGCCAAGGGGCGCGACATCGACGTGATCCAGATCAACGGCTCGGTGGAGCTGGCCCCGATCCTCGACCTCTCCGACGTGATCGTCGATATAGTCGAGACCGGAACGACGCTGAAAGAGAACCATCTGCACGTGATCGACACGGTGGCGCACGTGAGCGCGCGGCTGATCGCCAACAAGGCCAGCTTCAAATTCAAAAACGAGGGCATCGTCGGGATCGTCAGGGCCCTGACGCCCCTCACGGAGGAACAGTCATGATTCGCATTTTCAAATACGGCGAGGTTCCCCCCGCCGAGATCTTCGCGCGTTTTGAACCGCCCGTGGACGTGAGCGGCGTCGTCGCCGAGATCATCACCGACGTGCGGCAGAACGGCGACGCGGCGCTGCGCGGGTACGCGCGCAAATTCGACAAGGCCGAGCTGACCGCGCTGGAAGTGTCGCCGGAAGAGATCGAAGCGGCGCTGAAACAGGTCGATCCGGCCCTGCTGGAGATCCTCCGCAAAGCGGCGGTCAACATCCGCGCGTTCCACTCGCGTCAGGTGCGCAGCAGCTTCATCATCAACGACGCTCCGGGGATCGTCATCGGACAGAAAGTGATCCCGCTCGACCGTGTCGGACTGTACGTTCCCGGCGGCACGGCGGCCTACCCTTCGACCGTGCTGATGGACTCGATCCCCGCCAAGATCGCCGGCGTGCGCGAGCTGGTCATCACCACGCCGCCGCGGCCGGACGGCACGGTCAATCCCGTGATCCTCGCGGCGGCTCATACGGCCGGCGTCGACCGCGTCTTCAAGTGCGGCGGCGCGCAGGCCGTGGCGGCTCTGGCATACGGCACGGAGAGCGTGCCGCGCGTCGATAAGATCGTCGGCCCCGGCAACGCCTTCGTCGCCGAAGCCAAACGCCAGGTCTTCGGGCAGGTCGCCATCGACATGATCGCCGGCCCCAGCGAGATCCTCGTCGTCGCCGACGGCAGGACGAATCCCGCCTGGTGCGCGGCCGACCTGCTCTCGCAGGCCGAGCACGACCGTCTGGCCAGCGCGGTGCTCGTCACCGATTCGGCCGAACTGGCCCGGGCCGTGCAGGCGGAGATCGAACGCCAGCTGCCGCTGCTGGAGCGCGAGGACATCGCCCGCGCCTCGATCGAGAACAACGGCCGGATCATCGTCGCCGACACGCTCGCGCAGGCGATCGACATCGCCAACGAGATCGCTCCGGAACATCTGGAACTGTGCGTCGATAACCCGTTCGACTGGCTCGACCGCATCCGCCACGCCGGCTCGGTGTTCCTCGGACGCTTCTGCCCCGAAGCGCTCGGCGATTACTTCGCCGGCCCCAATCACACGCTGCCGACGAGCGGCACGGCGCGCTTTTCCAGCCCGCTGTCGGTGGACGATTTCGTGAAAAAGTCACAGTACACGTATTACACGCGCGAGGCGCTGCAGGCCGTCGCGCCCGACATCGCGGCGTTCGCGCGCGCGGAAGGGCTGACGGGGCACGCGGCCAGCGCCCTGAGCCGAATGGAGGAAGACCAATGAGCCGCTATTTCAGCGCCAAATACGCGAAGCTGAAGCCCTACGTCCCGGGCGAACAGCCGCAGGGACGAAAATTCATCAAGCTGAACACGAACGAGTCGCCGTTCCCGCCCTCGCCGCGCGCCGTCGCGGCAGCCGCCGAGGCGGCCAAAGGCCTGAACCTCTATTCCGATCCCGAATGCCGCGCGCTGAACGCGAAGCTGGCCGAGGTCTACGGCCTCGCGCCCAACGAGTTCCTCTGCGTCAACGGCTCGGACGAGATCCTGAATTTCGCGTTCATGGCCTTCTGCGACGCGACGCACCCGGCCGTGTTTCCCAATATCAGCTACGGTTTTTACAAAGTCTTCGCCGACCTGAACGGCATACCTTGCCGCGAGATCCCGCTGAAAAGCGATTTCACGATCGACGCTGACGATTACATCGGTGCCGGCGGCATGGTCGTGATCGCCAATCCCAACGCGCCCACGGGCGTCGCGCTGCCGTTGTCCGACGTGGAACGCATCGTCGCCGGAAATCCCGACAGCGTCGTCCTCATCGACGAGGCGTACATCGATTTCGGCGGCGAAACGGCGCTGCCGCTGATCCGCAAATACAAAAACCTTCTTGTGGCGCGCACGTTCTCCAAGTCGCGAATGATGGCAGGCGCGCGTCTGGGTTTCGGCGCGGCGTGTCCCGAGCTGCTGGCCGACCTGAACGCGGTAAAATACTCCACCAACCCCTACAACATCAACAGCATGACGATGGCCGCAGGCATCGGCGCGCTCGACGACGAAGCCTACACGCGCGAGTGCACGGCACAGGTCTGCGCCGCGCGCGACTGGACGACGGCCGAGCTGTGCAGGCTAGGTTTCAAGCTCAACGACAGCAGCACGAATTTCGTGTTCGCGGCGCACCCGCACGTCGGCGGCAAGGAGCTGTACGAAAAACTGCGCGAGCGCGGATTCCTCGTGCGCCACTTCGACACGCCGCTGCTGAAGGACTACAACCGCATTTCCATCGGCACGCAAGCGCAGATGGAACAGTTCATCGCCGCCGTGAGCGCCATCCTGGAGGAAGCCAAATGCGTCGCGCGGTGATCGAACGCCGCACAGCCGAGACCGACATCGCGCTGACGCTCGATCTCGACGGACGCGGCAAGAGCGAGATCGCGACCGGCGTGGGATTTCTCGACCACATGCTGACGCTGCTGGCGCGGCACGGCCGCTTCGACCTGAACGTGACCTGCCGGGGCGACACGCACGTCGATAACCATCACAGCGTCGAAGACATCGGCATCTGCCTCGGCCAGGCATTCGCCGAAGCGCTGGGTGACAAGCGCGGCATCGTGCGCTACGGCTCATGCGTCCTGCCCATGGACGAAACGCTCGTGCTCACGGCCGTCGATCTCTCCGGCCGCGCCTGCCTCGGCTGGGACCTGCCGCTCCCGACGGAGAAGATCGGCACGTTCGACGCGGAGCTGGTGAAGGAGTTCTGGCTCGGCTTCGTCCGCGAGGCCAAATGTGCGTTCCACTTCCGGCTGCTGGCCGGCGAGAACTCGCACCACATCGCCGAAGGCGCGTTCAAGTCGGCGGCGCGGAGCCTGCGCGCCGCCGTCGCGATCGATCCAGACTTTGCGGAAGAGATCCCATCGACGAAAGGGGTTTTGTAAATGATCGCCATCATCGACTACGGCGTGGGCAACCTGTTCTCGCTCAAATCGTCGTTCGCCGCTATCGGCGCGGAAGTGCGCGTCACGGACGACGAAGCCGAGATCCGTTCTGCCTCGCGCATCATCCTGCCCGGCGTGGGCGCGTTCGGCGACGCGGCAGCCAAGCTGCACGCCTCCGGCCTTGACGCGCCGCTGCTGGACGAAGCCGCTCACGGCAAGCCCGTGATGGGCATCTGCCTGGGGATGCAGATGCTCTTCGACAAAAGCTACGAGTACGGCGAACACCGCGGTCTCGGCCTGCTGCACGGCGAAGTGCGCCCGATCGCCGAGGTCATCCCCGCAGGGCTGAAAGTTCCCCAGATGGGCTGGAACGCGCTGAAATTCCGCAAAAGCTGTCCCCTCTTCAAGTACATCAAAGAAGGCGACTGCGTGTATTTTGTCCACTCCTTCGCGGCCATGGGCTGCGAGCCGGTCGTCGCGGCCGTCACCGAATACGGTGCCGACCTTACGGCCGTCGTGCAGAAGGCCAACGTGATGGGCTGCCAGTTCCACCCCGAAAAGAGCGGCACGGTCGGGCTCAGCATCCTCCGCGCCTTCTGCGAGCTGGAGACCGGTTCATGCTGATCTATCCGGCCATCGACCTCTATGCCGGACAAGCCGTGCGCCTCGTCAAAGGCGACTACGCGCAGCTCACCGTGTACAGTCCCGATCCCGTGTCCGTGGCGCGCGACTTCGCCGCGTCGGGAGCGACGCACATGCACATGGTCGATCTGGAGGGGGCGCGCGACGGGGGCACGCCGAACTTCGCCACGATCGCGGCCGTCAAGGCCGAAACGGGCCTGTTCTGCGAAGTCGGCGGCGGCGTGCGCGACATGGCCACGATCGAGCGCTACGTCGGCGCCGGCATCGACCGTGTGATCCTCGGCACGGCAGCGACGCGTGACGGCTTCGCAGAGGAAGCGGCAGCCGAGTTCGGCGAGCACATCGCCGTGGGCGTCGATATCCGCGACGGTTTCGTGGCCGTCAAAGGCTGGCTGGAAAAGACGGAGCTGGAAGCCTTCGACTTCTGCCGGCGGATGCAGGACGCGGGGATCAAAACGCTGATCTGCACCGACATCTCCCGCGACGGCATGATGGCCGGCACGAACGTGGAGCTGTACAAAAAGCTTTCTGGCCAGCTGGAACTGAATGTGATCGCCTCCGGCGGCGTGTCGTCGCTCGACGACGTGAAGCGCCTGAAAAGCCTCGGCCTGCACGGAGCGATCATCGGCAAGGCCTACTACACCGGCGCGATCGACCTGCGCGAAGCCATCGCGGCAGCGCACTGAATTACTAATTAATAATTAGTAATTATTAATTAAAAGGAGCCTCGCATGATCACGAAACGCATCATTCCCTGCCTCGACGTGAAGGACGGACGCGTCGTCAAGGGCGTCAACTTTGAGGGTCTGCACGACGTGGACTCCCCCGTCGAACTGGCGAAATACTACAGCGCCTGCGGCGCCGACGAGCTGGTGTTTTACGACATCACCGCCTCGTCCGACGGGCGCAAGCTGTTCACCGAGATCCTCACCGAAACGGCGCGCAATGTCTTCATCCCGCTCACCGTCGGCGGCGGCATCAGCTCCACGGCCGACTTCGAGCGTGTTCTCAACTGCGGCGCCGACAAGGTCTCGGTCAACACGGGCGCGATCAAAAATCCCGCGCTCGTCCACGAAGCCGCGGAACTGTACGGCGACCAGTGCGTCGTCCTCTCGGCCGACATCAAGCGCGTGAACGGCCAATTCCGTGTTTTCGCACGCGGCGGCCGTGACGACACCGGGATGGAAGCGATCGAGTGGATCAAACGCTGCGTCGGCGAAGGCGCGGGTGAAGTCGTCGTCAACTCCATCGACACCGACGGCGTCAAGCAGGGCTTCGACATCGAGCTGCTGCGCGCCGTCTGCGAGGCCGTGCAGGTCCCCGTGATCGCCTCGGGCGGCGCGGGAAACATCCGGCATTTCATCGAGCTGTTCAAGGCCGTTCCGCAGGTCGACGCGGGGCTGGCGGCCTCGATCTTCCACTTCGGCGAGGTGAAGATCGCCGACCTCAAGGCGGAGATGGCGAAAAACGGCATCCCCGCACGGCTGTAAAGGACTGAAACAATGATCTCCATCGACGAACTGAAATTCGACGAAAAAGGCCTGATCCCGGCGATCGTCGTGGACGCCGACACGCGTCAGGTGCTCACGCTGGCCTATATGAACCGCGAAAGCCTGACGATCAGCCTGGAAAAAAAGCTCACCTGCTTCTGGAGCCGCTCGCGCCGGTGCCTGTGGCTGAAGGGCGAGACGAGCGGCAACTATCAGCACATCGTTTCGATCACCGCCGACTGCGACCGCGATGCGCTGGTCGTGCGCGTGCGTCCCGACGGGCCGGCCTGCCATCTGGGCACGACTTCGTGCTTTGACTATCCGCTGCTGGAGGACGAAAGCGGCCAGTTCAGCGCGGAGGCGCTGATGAAGCTGATCGAAGGCCGCAAAACGACTCCGAAGGAAGGCAGCTACACGACGTACCTGTTCCAGAAGGGACTCGACAAGATCCCCAAAAAGGTCGGAGAGGAAAGCACCGAAGTGATCATCGCCGCCAAGGCCGAGGACAAAAAGGAGACGATCTACGAGATCGCCGACCTCGCCTATCACGTCATGGTGCTGATGGTCGAAGCGGGGATCTCGCTCGACGACATCACGAAGGAACTGGCCTCGCGGCACGTCATCGACCACAAGGTGAAACAGGAGAAGATGACTTCATGATCCCGGAAGATTTCCACGTCCACACGACCTGGTGCGACGGCAAGGACGAAGCGGAAACGATCGTGAAGCGCGCGGTCGAGCTGGGCATGGCGCGGCTGGGTTTTTCCGGCCACGCGCACACGCCGTGCGACGAAAGCTACTGCATGTCGACGGAAAACACGCTGCTGTACCGGCGCGAGATCGAATCGCTGCGAGTGAAGTATGCGGACCGGATCGCCATCCTCTGCGGCCTTGAACTGGACATGTTCTCCGACACGCCCGCGGACGACTTCGACTACGCGATCGGCTCAATGCACTACCTGAAATTCGGCGACGAATACGTGCCCGTGGACGAAAGCCCGCGAATTCTCCGGGACGCGGCACAGAAATACTGCGGCGGCGACATGCTCGCCCTCGCCGAAAAGTATTACGAGCAGGAGGCAGACGTCATCGCGCGCACCCATGCCGACCTAATCGGACACTTTGACCTGATCACCAAGTACAACGAGAAGAACGCCCTGTTCGACGAAGAGAGCCCGCGCTATCTTGACGCGGCGTTCTCCGCGCTTGACGCGCTGCTTGAGACCGGCCGGCCGTTCGAGGTCAACACCGGCGCCATCTCGCGCGGCTACCGGAGCCGCCCCTACCCCGCTCTGCCGCTGCTGCGCCGCATCGCCCAAAAGGGCGGTCGCGTCGTCCTGTCCAGCGACAGTCACAGCGCCAAAACGCTCTGCGCGCACTTCGCAGAAGCGACGGCCCTGTGCGAAAGCGTTGGCTTAAAGCCGGAACCGTTTCGGGTGTGGGAATGAAACGCGCACTTTTTGACCGATTCCGCCGTACAAACGGCAGAATCGGTATTTTTTTGTTTTTTAAGTCAGGACTTTTTCACGTTTGCGATTGCTCTTTTTTTCGTTCTCGTGTAGAATGTT
>JAEEUD010000048.1 GCA_016286835.1 Pyramidobacter sp.
CGATCATCCACCAGTCGACGATGGCGCCGAGGCCGCCGTGCTCATAGGCGTAGGCGCAGGCGCCTTCGATGGCGGGATCGTTGCCGCCGTGCCCGTTGACAAAGGCAAAGCGGCGGATGCCGGCGTTCATCATGCACCTGACGATGCCGGTCAGAAGCGCCTGAAGCGTGGGGATGCCGATGTCGATCGTGCCGGCAAAGCCCGTGTGGTACGGGCACACGCCGTAGGGAACGGTCGGCAGGACGACAAGCCCCTCGGGATCGCGCTTTTCCGCTTCCCGGCACAGCTCTTCGGGAATGGTGAAGTCGGTCCCCAGCGGACCGATGGAGCCGTGCTGTTCGGTGCTGCCAAGCGGGATCAGCGCCGTCAGCCCGGGGCCGGCAACTGACTTGAATTCGCTTGATGTCAAATGAGCCAGAAACATCTTTCTCCTCCTGCATTTGACGGTTGTTACCGTCTAGATTTATTTTTAGGCGTTTTGAATAATTATTAAACTGTAAATGGGTCGACAGCTCTTTCATGTTGTGCTAATGTTCAATAGACCTGCATGAGAAACTTTGCAGGATAATCGGTTATCAGAGTGAATATAACGGAGTTAAATAGAGCTTATATTCATTTTTTATGAGCGCGTTACAATTAAGAACTCACGTAAAAATATTAACGGAATTTATGCGAAAGTCAAATCGAGTAATTTTATGAGATGTCATAAAAATCTTAAGGGCTTTCTAAATTGATATAAAAAGCGAGGGAGGATACGATGAAGATTACACAGCTTGAACAGATCAGTGAGATTGCGGCGACCCGATCGCTGGGACAGGCGGCAAAGAACCTCTATATTTCGCAGCCCGCCCTCAGTTACTCGCTGAAAACGCTTGAGGACGAGCTCGGCAAGCCCCTGTTTTCGCGCGGGAGGAACGGCGTCGAGCTCACCGACTTTGGCAAAGAGTTTTTGATCTATGTGCGGCCGATCCTTGAACAGTGGGAACTGCTGCGGAAGATCAGCGGCTCCATTGACCGCGAACCGCCGGAAGAATTCGGCGTATCGTCTGCGTATCTGCCGCTTCCCCGCGATCTTCTTCCCGAGCTGCTGGAGGAGTGGAAAGACTGCGATATCCGCTTTTCTCTGTACGAGCGCACCGTTGAGGGCGTCGTACAGGATCTTGCCCGCCGCCGCTCGCAGATCGGCATCGTCAACACGTCGCGGCTGCTTGATCGGCGCAATCGCGAAATCTTCCGCCAGAATGGACTGACGTACACGCCCGTATACAAAGACGACCGTAATTACGTCGTTATCGGGCCGCATCACCCGCTGTTTTCCAGCGATCTTGAAGAGGTAACGCTCGAAATGCTTCGCAGCTATCCGCTCCTCAGTTATGCAGATATCCTGCCCTCGTTCCCTTACGACTACCGAATCCTTGGCATCGATTCTTTCCGACGGCGTATCAAAGTAGACGACCGGGTTGCCTACGACAGCCTGATAGCTCGCACCGACTGCGTGACGATCTGCAACTACGGCAGCTGCTTCTATCTGGATGAAAAAGAGCAGAACGTGCGCATTTTAGTGCTTAAAGCCGAGAACGACAGCTTCGCCGGGTACGAGATCGGCTGGGCGCGCCGCGCGGACCAGCCGCTGACGCCTGTCGGCCGCAGCTTTATCGAAAAATTCTGCCGCATGACGCGGCAGGGCATGGCCCTGCGTGCCCGGCTGATGAAGACGTGCGCGGCGGAAAAAGCGGCCGGCGCTGCTGAGAACAGGGAAAAATGAGGTAAAATGAGGTAAAATAAAGCGAGTTTTGAAGCTGATGAGCCGCTGTCCGGGAGCAGTTGCGGCCGGACAGGCTGTGCAGGCGTAGGGGCCCCGCACGGGGAAGAGCGTTTGACCAAGGGGGAATGGGAATGGACGAGTTTTTCGGCATGAAGATGCCCAAGCTGGGCTTTGGGCTGATGCGGCTGCCGCAGCTTGAGGGCGGCGCGATCGACGTTGAGCAGATGAAGACGATGGTCGATCTGTTCATGAGTGCAGGCATGAAGTATTTCGACACGGCGTTCGTCTACGGCGCGGGCGCTTCCGAGCGGGCCGCGAAAGAAGCGCTGGTGGACCGCTATCCGCGAGAGTCGTTCCTGCTGGCGACGAAGCTGAACGCCTGGATGATGTGCGACGGCGAGGAGAGCGCCAAGCAGCAGTTCTTTACCAGCCTGGAGCGCACGGGCGCCGGGTACTTCGACTTTTACCTGATGCACGCGATGCGTCCGGAGACGTATGAAAAATACGAGCGCTATCACATCTGGGAGTTCCTTCGCGAGCAGAAAGAGAAGGGGCTGATCCGTCATTACGGATTCTCGTTCCACGCCGGTCCCGACCTGCTCGATAAGCTGCTGACGGAGCACCCGGAAACGGAATTCGTGCAGCTGCAGCTGAACTATGCCGACTGGGACAGCCCGGCCATCCGCTCGCGCGAGAACTATGAGATGGCGCGAAAACACGGCAAGCCGATCGTGGTCATGGAGCCGGTCAAAGGCGGCATCCTCGCGGCGCCTCCTCAGGGGGCTGCCGAGGTGTTCAGGGCGGCTGCACCTGACGCTTCTCCCGCTTCGTGGGCAGTGCGTTTTGCCGCTTCGCTGCCCGGCGTGATGACGGTGCTCAGCGGTATGTCAAACGTGGCGCAGATGGAGGACAACCTCTCGTACATGAAAGACTTTGCGCCCTTCACGGAGGCCGAACTGGCCGTTGTGGCACGCGCACAGGAAGAGCTGGCGAAGATCGACTCGATCCCCTGTACGAACTGTCAGTACTGTATGCCCGGCTGTCCGAAGGGGATCCCGATTCCTTACATCTTCTCGGCGATGAACAAGATCATGCAGTACGACCGCCTCGACGCAGCGAAGAACGAATATGCCTTCCGTACCGAAAACGGCAAGGTCCGCGCCAGCCACTGCGTGCAATGCGGCGCGTGCGAAAAAGCCTGCCCGCAGAGTCTGCCGATCCGTGAACTGCTGAAAAAGTGCGCGGCGGTGTTTGACGCCTGATCGCTTTTAAAGAAAGACGCTTTCCTGCAAACAGGAGAGCGCCTTTTTTTATATTGCGTATTGGAGGAATGTCCAATGCAAAAATGCGGGAAACGCACGATGTGCAAAACGCGCGCGGCAGGTATACTGTGACCATCGGAACAAAACGCGAAAAAACGGAAGAACGGAGGTCACGCTCATGAAAAAATACAGGATCATCCTCACAGCATCCCTCGTCGGCGCGCTCATGGTTTCCACGACCGCGTTCGCCAAACCGGAACCGAGGCGGCATGAGCCGCACCGCATCGAACAGCCGGTCAAAGCCCCAGCAAAGCATGTTGTGAAAACAAAAGCACCGGCGAAATCGGCGTACGCAAAGCACGGAGCGCACAACAAGCCGATCGCGGTACGCAAAGTTTCGCACATCTCTTCCAAAGAAAACGACATCATCGCGATCGCCGCGGCGCTGCTGAAGCTGTGCAGCTAGACTGTTCCGCCCACTCCTCCAACTGAACAAAGCGAAGCCCGCACCCGGAACGCCTGAGAAAAGCGTTTCGGGCGCGGGCGTTTTGTCTGCGGGATTTTCCCGCATTTTTGTTTTTGCCGGTTGGAAAAATCGTGCGGCGCGTTTAAAATAGACGCGGACAAAGATCGATTTTGTCCGGCCATCTTGCAGACGAAGGAGCTTTCTTTTCGATGAATAAAGATTTGACAAAGAAGATCGTTTTAGCGCTGTTTGCGGCGCTGATCCTGGGGGCGCGCGCTGAGGCCGGTCGTCCCTGGACGAAAGCGCTGGCGCTGGTTTCGTCTGATTTTGCCGCCGCGCACCCCGCGGACGAGGGTGTTTCTAACGATGTGACGCTGGCTTCCGCCGATGTTGCAGTTTCAGCCGATGCGGTTTCGGCGGACGCGCTTTCGCCGACTTCTGCTGACGTGTTGCCTGTTTCTGGCGACGCGGCTGCGGTCGTTTCGTCCGCTGATGTTGCTGCCGTGTCCGGTGACGCGGTCGCCGTTTCCGGAGATGTCGCTGTATCCGGTGACGTTTCCGGCGACGTGGAAGAGGAAGAGCCGGTCGTGATCGTGACGCTTGACGGCGGCTTTTTCACGGTCGACGCGGTCGAGAACGAGTGGCGTATCGAAGAGCGGGGCGAAAATGCCGCGGCCGTCGTGGCGGACGATCGTTCGGCGGCGCTGACGGTGAGCGTGTTCCCGGCGGGGAAAACGACGCTGCGCGATGCGGCGGAGCATTTTGCGTCGCAGTTCGGCGGTCTGGGAACACTGAAAAAACTGGAAGATATCGACGGTACGGGCGACGCCTGGGAGTTCCGCGGCATGTCTGCCGGGAAGCCGATCTATACGCAGGTGTTCGAGCTGAAGGGCGGACGTTTCGGAACGATCACGATCCTTGCGGATCCCGACGCGCCCGATGTGATCGACATGTTCAACTCGATCCGCTTCAAATAGGGGCGTCTGTCTTTATCGTTAACGGACACATTTGGGCCGGGCGGGCACATGGGCCTGCCTCTACGGACATATTTTTGTGCGGTTCGATCGAGCGCTGATGAGAAAACGGCGGCTTCGTCTGTTCCATGCGGAACGTACGAAGCCGCCCTGTTTTTGCGACTATTTCTTTGAGGTGAACTTTTCGATCAGCGCGCCGGCCTGCTCGCGCGTCCAGTCGCTGGCGGCAGTCCAGTACTCGCCGGTTTTCTCACGCGCCGCGGTCCAGTAGCCGGAGAAAGTGGTCTCAAGGCCCTCCCAGTCGATCGAGTTCCAGTATTCGGCCGTTTTCGCCTTGGCAGCGGCCCAGTACTCGCCGGCTGTGGTGCCGAGGCCCTCCCAGTCGATCGAGTTCCAGTATTCAAGCGTTTTTGCCTTGGCGATGTCCCAATATTCGCCCGTCTTGGAGCTGGCCGCGTCCCAGTACTCGCCCGCCTTGGCTTTGGCGGTGTCCCAGCCTTCGGCGGTCCTGGCCTTCGTCTCGTCCCAGAGCGGACCGGCTTTTTCCATCAGCTCGCCGGCGGTCTCGGAAGCGGTCTGCCAGGCGGAGGCGGCATGATACTTGGCCGTTTCCAGCCATTCGCCGTCCATGAGCTTGTCGGTCCAGCTCTTTTCGGCAGCGGCCGGCGCAGCGGTCTCTGCCGGAGCGGGGGCGGCTTCGGGTGCGGGGGCCGCGCTTGCTGCGGTCACGGCGACCGTCAGCGCAAGGAGCGCGAGGAGCAGTGCAGCGGTTCTTTTCATTTGGTATTCCTCCATTCGTGATACGGATTTTGTTTCGGCGACATTATCCACGCGCTCGGGCGATTTGTCATTGGTGAAATCAACAATTTTCGGCGCGCGGATCACGCCTTTTTTCGCTTCATGATCTCGTCAAGCAGACGATGAGCGGCCTCTTCCTTGCTCATCAGCGGCAGTTCGAGGCAGCTGTCGGGCGTGATCAGCGTGAGCACGTTGGTATCCACGCCGAAGCCGGCACCGGCCACTTTCAGGTTGTTGGCGGCGATCATCTGCACGTTCTTTTTGACGAGCTTGGCGCGGCTGTTCTCGAGCATGTTCTCCGTCTCCATCGAGAAGCCGCAGATGAACTGGTTCGTGCGGCGCTCGCCGAGCGTCTTGAGGATGTCCTGCGTGCGCTCAAGCGGCAGCGAAAGGTCGCCGTCCTTCTTCTTGATCTTGTTGTCGGCCACGGTGGCGGGGCGGTAATCGGCGACGGCGGCCGCCTTGACGACGATAGTGCTTTGCTCAAAGCGCGACGTGACGGCCTCGAACATGTCGGCAGCGCTGGTGATATCGACGGTTTCGACGAATCGCGGACGTTTCAGGCTGACGGGGCCGGAGACGAGCGTCACCTGCGCGCCCCGGTCGGCGGCGGCGCGGGCGATGGCATAGCCCATGCGGCCGGAAGAGTGGTTGGTGAGGAATCTCACGGGGTCGAGCGCTTCGCGCGTGGGGCCGGCCGTGACGATCACACGTTCGCCTTCCATGTCGTGCGTGTCGCAGGCAAAGTGCTCGATCACCTCGAAAATGTCGTCCGGCTCGGGCATCTTGCCTCGTCCCACGTCGCCGCAGGCCAGCCGTCCCGCGGCGGGCTCCATCACGAACCAGCCGCGCTCGCGCAGCGTGCGCAGATTGGCCTGGGTGGCGTCGTTTTCGTACATGTGAGTGTTCATTGCGGGCACGATGATTCTCGGGCATGTGCAGGCCAGCACGGTGCTGGTGAGCATGTCGTCGGCGATCCCGCAGGCAATCTTCGCGATCACGTCGGCCGTGGCGGGGGCGATGACAAGCAGTGAGGCGTTCTGTGCCAGGTCGATGTGATGCACGCGCGACGGATCGGCGCGGTCGAACACGTCGTCCCAGGCGCGGCGGTGCGTCAGCGCCTCGAACGTGGCGGGACCGATGAACTGCTGCGCGGCTTTCGTCATCACGACGTCGACGACTGCGCCGGCTTTGACGAGCAGCGAGGCGAGCGAGGCCGACTTGTACGCGGCGATGCCGCCGCTGACGCCTAAGAGAACGGTCTTTCCATTGAGCATTGTTTTAAAAACACCTCCGCGCACGGCGGATTTCCGTGCAAAGTTTAGCTCAGTATAGCACATCTGTCGTCGTCCTATCGGGTGATTTTTGCGGCCGGCGCGACGCGATATGATACAATATGAGCAAGTTCATCATGATCAGACCGACCGGCCTGAATCTGGACCTTTTATGGACGCCGTTCTCTGCGGTACGGGAGTGCGGCACGAGGAGGAAAAACGACATGCTCCTGTTATTCGACGTAGGCAACACTCATGTGACCATCGGCGGTTACGACGGCGACACGCTCCTGTTCACGGGACGCGTGGCCAGCGACCGCCACAAGACCGAGGACGAATTCGCGATGATCATCGAAAGCGTCCTGCACATGCACGGTTACTCCGTGGACGACGTGGAAGACGGTGCCATCAGTTCTGTCGTGCCCGTCATCACTCAGGCGCTCGACCGCGCTTTTCAGCTTCTCTGGCACAAGCGCATGGTGGCCGTGACCACCTCGCTCGACCTTGGCCTGACCATCCTCACTGACGCGCCCGAACTGCTCGGCAAGGACCTGATCGTCGATGCCGTTGCCGCCAAGGCCAAATACCCCTGTCCCATCCTCGTCTTTGATCTCGGCACCGCCACCACCTGCTCGGTCATCGACGCCGAGGGCAACTACCGCGGCGGCATGATCGCGCCCGGACTGGGCATCTCCATCGACGCGCTCGGTTCGCGCACCGCCCAGCTGCCCTACATCAGCCTCGACGCGCCTGCCCAGCTCGTCGGCACCAACACGAAAAACTGCATGAGAAGCGGCGTCATGTACGGTCACGCGGGCATGATCGACGGTTTCATCGACCGCATCGAAGAAGAGATGGGACGCCCGTGCACCAGCATCATCACCGGCGGCCTGGCCAGCAAGATCGCGCCGCTGTGCCGGCGCAAGGTCATCCTTGACGAAACGCTGCTCTTCGACGGTCTGCGTGAGCTGTACCGGCGCAACAAGGACAAGCCGAGGTAAAACGCGATTCTTGAAACTGGACAAAAAACGGGGAAGCGCAAGCAACGACAGCGCTTCCCCGTTTTTTTGTTCAGGACATTGCGGTCCCGCAGTATTACAGGATGTCGATGTACTCTCCCGCCAGGGCCTTGTTCATGCTGCGCACGGCGCAGAACTTGCCGCACATGCTGCATGTCTCGCTGTGATCGTCCTCGGGCGAGCGGTCGGCGCGGATGGCTTTGGCCGTCTCGGGATCGATGGCTTCCTTCCACTGGGCTTCCCAGTCCAGCTTGCGGCGGGCGTCGGCCATGCGGTCGTCCTGCTCGCGAGCGCCGGGGATGCCCTTGGCGATGTCGGCGGCGTGGGCGGCGATGCGGCTGGCGATGATGCCCTGCTTCACGTCGTCCACGTTGGGCAGCGCGAGGTGCTCGGCCGGCGTGACGTAGCACAGGAATGCCGCGCCGCTGGCAGCCGCGATGGCGCCGCCGATGGCCGAGGTGATGTGGTCGTAGCCGGGCGCGATGTCGGTGACGAGCGGACCGAGCACGTAGAACGGCGCGCCCTTGCAGATGGTCTGCTGCACTTTCATGTTGGCAGCGATCTGGTCAAGCGGCACGTGTCCGGGGCCTTCGACCATCACCTGCACGTCACGGGCCCAGGCGCGCTGCGTGAGTTCGCCGAGGCGCACGAGCTCGTCGATCTGGCAGATGTCGGTGGCGTCGGCAAGGCAGCCGGGGCGGCAGGCGTCGCCGAGCGAGATGGTCACGTCGTGCTCGCGGCAGATCTCGAGGATCTCGTCAAAGTGCGAATAGAACGGGTTTTCCTCGCCGGTCATGCTCATCCACGCGAAGACGAGGCTGCCGCCGCGGCTGACGATATTCATTTTGCGCTTGTTGGCGCGGATCTGCTCGATGGTCTTGCGGGTGATGCCGCAGTGGAGCGTGACGAAGTCGACGCCGTCCTCGGCGTGCAGGCGCACCACGTCAACGAAATCCTGCGCGGTGAGCGTCGAAAGGTCGCGCTGATAGTGGATGACGCTGTCGTATACGGGCACGGTGCCGATCATCGCAGGGCACTCGCCGCACAGCTTGCGGCGGAAGGGCTGGGTGTTGCCGTGGCTGGACAGGTCCATGATCGCTTCGGCGCCCATGTTCACGGCGCTCATGACCTTTTTCATCTCGATGTCATAGTCCTTGCAGTCGCGGCTGACGCCGAGGTTGACGTTGATCTTGGTGCGCAGCATACTGCCCACGCCGTTGGGATCGAGCCCCTTGTGCCCGGGATTGGCAGGGATGACGGCCTTGCCCTCGGCCATCCAGCCCATCAGCTCCTGTACGGTGCGGCGCTCCTTGCGCGCGACGATCTCCATCTCCGGCGTGACGATGCCCTTGCGGGCGGCTTCCATCTGCGTACTGTATTTTCGTTCCATCTTGCAATGCTCCTTTGGCGATTAAGATACAGGGCCGCCGAAACGAAAAGGAGCGCCTCCCGCGCGGGAAACGCTCCTGAATCTGACAAACTGCGCACGCTGCGCTCCCTACGCGGGCATTACCCCAACAGGTTCGGCGGGTCGGAGCTCCAGCTCCCTCTCAGCCCGCTGCGCGCGAGCTCCCCGATTTGCTTTATGCGATAATTGTAGCATACTGATGGCATGAAAACAAGTGACGTGTGTTCTTACCTTTTGAAGTCATTTGTTTTTTGTCAAAAGAGCAGTATGTTTTTCGGTTGCTGTCCGCTCTCACGCGCCTTTTCCTTTTTGGGGAGCGGACATGTTTGTGTCCTACGCTTTCGGATGGCTCTTGCCGTAATCCAGCGCCAGGGCGCTCATCAGCTTCACGCCCAGTCCGATCACGGCGTCGTCAACGCGGAAGCCGGGGCTGTGGTGCGGTGCGTCCGTGCCCATGCCGAGGTTGATGTAAGCGGCGGGAACTTTCTCGCCGTAGTAGCTGAAGTCCTCGGAACCCATCGCGAACTCGCGCTCAAGGAGGCGGTCGTCAAGGCCTTCGGCCTTTGTCACGTCGAGGATCCACTGCGTGAGGTCGGGATCGTTGACGGTGACGGGATAGACCATCTGGTAGCAGAGTTCTGCCGTGCAGTTCCACGCCGCGGCCGTGCCCTCGACGATGCGCCTGAAGCGCTCGGGCATGGCACTGCGTT
>JAEEUD010000049.1 GCA_016286835.1 Pyramidobacter sp.
TATTGAACTGCTTCGGCTAAGTCAACAGCGGAAAAAAACAAAAAAGAGTTCCCCAGTATGACGAGCCCGATAACGGGCCAGCCACATATGGGGAACTCTTTTTGCTGTCATATGATTGACTTTATTATTGAGTGATTCAGTGCGTTTTATCGCAAGGAGTCGCCACAAACCGAGCCGCCGTGCGGATCCTTACGCACGGCGGCTTGATCGTTATCTGTTTGTTCCACGCAAAACAATTCAGGCGGCGTTTCCCTGTTTTTTGCCGCGCTTCAGCAGCGCTTCGAGGAAGATCGCGGCGGCGCCGTCGGAGCTTGCGTTACAGGCCGATTCAAAGCTGTCCTGCGCGATGTCGAGCGCCGTGAGCAGCCCCAGCATCCCCGCGTCGAATCCGAGCTGCGTCTGGAACAGTCCCAGCGCGGCCGTCACAGCGCCGCCAGGTACGCCGGGAGCGACGATGACGACGAGCACGAGACGCAGGATAAACGGCAAAACATCGGCAAACGCCGGCATCGTGCCGTTTTTCAGCGTCAGGATCGCCACCGCCCCGACCGTGAGCGTGATCATCGAACCGGGCAGATAGTTTGACGCGCACAGCGGACAGAGGAAACTGGCCATTTCCTCGCTGACGCCGTTTCTCACGGCGCAGGATTTCGATACGGGAATGACGGCTGACGAAGACTGCGTTCCCAGCGCAGCCACGTAGACGGGCAGCGCGTTTCCCATCAGAAGGAGGGGACTTTTGCCCGTGACCGCGCCCGCGGCACTGTACTCGAACAGAAGCAAAGAGCTTTGGAGCACGATGATCAACGCGCTCACGCCGGAAAAGGCGCTGATGACCTTGAACACGGCTCCCGAAAAAGCCAGCGCAGCGAAAATGCCGAACACGTAGAACGGCAGACACGGCACGATGACGCGCCGCACGAGCAGATCGACGATCTTCTCCAGTCCGGCGGCGGCGCTGCGCAGTCCCGAGTGTCCCGTGGTCGAGATGCCGGCGCCGAGAATGAACGCCGTCAGCGTCGCGCTCATGCCGTCCATGATGGGCGGAAAGCCGATCTTGAAAAGTGCCGTGACCTTCTCCGCGCCGCCCGCTTCAAACTGCGACAGCTGCACGCCGGCCGGCAGCAGGCTCGGCAGCGTAAGACGGGCGCACCAGAAGGCGGCGGTCCCGGCAGCGCAGAGCATCAGCGCCGAAAGCAGGACCGTCGAGGCCAGCGCCCGTCCCGCGCCTTTCCCCAGACCGGCGATTCCGGAGGTGACATAGCCGAGCACAAGCAGCGGCACGCTGTAATCGAGGAATTCCTTAAACAGCGCGTTGAATGTGGCCGTGACGCGCACAGGAAGCGAAAATCCCGCAGCTCTCATCGCCAGCCCGAAGACGCTGCCCAGCGCGATCGCCGCGGCAAGGCGAATGAGCAGCGCAAAACGGCTTTTGAGCGGCGCCGTTTTTTCATGACCCATGGGAAAAACTCCTTTCTCTTACCTTTTATTACTTATATACGACGCCGGAGCCCGTTCTGTCAAGAAAATACTTGCTCAATGAAGCATAAAGTAATAAAATTATTCATATAGATTATCTGGCAAAAAGGAGCTACATCTCATGAGGATGAAAAAAAGCACCCGAGCCGCGCTGGCGCTGTCGGCGTTCCTGCTCGGACTGAAAGACCGCTTCAAGCGCGCTCGGCCCGATGCTCAGCCTCCAGGGTCAGGGCGGCGCCTACGACAACATTCCCCGCCAGCCTGACAACGACCTGTCGGCCCGCGTCGCCGTGAGCCAGAACCTCTATTCCGGCGGAGCCAACCAGGCCCGCAGCCGTCAGGGCAAGCTCGGTGTGAAGCAGGCGGAACAGTCGCTTGCCGACATGAAGGAGACCGTCGCGCAAAGTGTGTGGAACGCCTTCTACGACGTGCTTTTCCGCCTCGAAGTGGTGCACGCCCAGAACGACGCGCTGGAATACTATACCAACGCCGAAAAAGTACTGACTTCGGGCCGTTCGTCGGGCCTCGACCTCAGTCGTGTGCGCCAGCAGAAGGAAAACGCCCGCTCGCAAAGCTACGCGGCCGTCAACAACCTCGGCGCCTCGCGCATCGAACTGTGCCGCCTGCTTCGTCTGCCGCCGCAGACGCAATTTAACCTTGCCGGCTCACTCGAAGAGGGCCTGCCCTCCGTTGAGGAGGCGTCCGCACTGCCGGACGATCCCGCCGGCGAGCTGAAAGAGACTCTCGCCAGACGCAGCGACTACCAGGCTCTGATCACCGCCCGCGATTCGAAAGCCCAGGATATCACGATCGCGAAAGCCGGCCTGAGACCGTCGCTGTTGCTGACCAGCGCCTATCGCTTCGGCTATCGCTCGAACGGCCAGCCCGCGGGCCAGTCCCCGATGGAACCCCCTGCCAGTGACAGCGAGAACCAGTGGATCGCCACGCTGACGCTCAACGTGCCCGTCTTTGATAACGGCGCGACAAGCGGCAGAGTACGTACCGCCAGGGGCGAACTGGAAGCGGCCGAGCACGCCGTCGCCGAGAAAGAGGAGCGCGTCCGCTCCGAGATCGCCACGAACTGGCTCAGCCTGCAAAATGCCCTTGCGAGCCTTGCCGCGTCGCGAGCCAGCGTCAAGCGGGCACAGGAGAGTTTGAAGCTCGCCGAGAGCGGCTACCGCAAACGCGGCAACACCCAGATCGACGTGCTCCAGACCAGAAACGACCTGACAAACGCCCTCCAGCAGCAGGCCATGGCCCTCAAAAACGCGCGCTTCGCGCAAGGCGCGCTGTGGAAGGCGCAGGGCGTGTTCACCGAAAAAGCGTTCCGTACACCCGTCGACAAGCCGGCCGGAAAGAAACGCCTTCCAGGTAAAGCGCCGCTCGAGAAGCTGTTCCGCGAATAACACACGGCAAAATCACGCCGCCGTCCGGAAAAGATCCGGACGGCGGCGTGCCGTTTATGTGTCGAGGGCAGAAATGATGAGCCGCGATCCACGTTGACAAACGAGTTGTCCGCGAGTATGATACGCACATTCATTTAAATGACTGGCGGTCATTTTTATTGCATCCGGTCAATGTGAACATGCCGGAAGAACGGGGGTGATGAGTAACGTGCCGAGGATGCTTGAGGAAAAACGCGAACTGATCGCCGCGGTGATGCGCGAGAAGGTGTTCGAGTGCACCTGCGCGCTGCTGCGCGAGGAAGGCTGGCGTGCGTTCACGATGGAAAAGCTGGCCGCCCGCATGGGCGTGGCCAAGGGGACGCTGTACAACTATTTCAGGGACAAGGAAAGCGTCATCCTCTTCATCCGCGATCAGGTGTCGGCACACGTGGCCGCTGAGCTGGAAGCGAAGATGGAGCGCACTGCCGACACGCGGGCGCTGCTGGAGACGTGCATCGTCGAGATGCTGCGCGGCATGAAGGAGTATCACTTCCTGCACGCGCCTCTGGGCGAGATCGTGCTTCGCCGTCTGGGGACGGACGCTTTGCGCGACATTTCCGACGATGGCGGAGCGCCTCGCCGGGCGCTGACGAAGCTGATCGAGCGGGGCATGAGAGAAGGAGTCTTCCGCCCCGGCGACGCGGCTCTGACGGCGGCGCTCGTCCAGTCGGCAGTGGCCGGCGTGGACATGGGCTGCTGCTTTGACGGACTGCTCGACACGGAGTCGGAAAAGGTGCAGGAGGCGCTGTGCGGCGTCATCCTGCGGGGGATCTGCACAGAAACAATGAGTGATTGAGGCCCCGTGATATTTCGGGAATCCGCGGCCCCAGATCATTCATAAGCAATAGGAGGAGAGAGCATGAAAGTAACGAATACCGCGCTTCGGCGGCCGGTCACGGTCATCGTGCTGACGCTGGCGCTGGTGTATTTCGGCATTTACGCCTATTTCAACATGGGCATGGAGCAGACGCCCGACGTCGACCTCCCCGTCGTCATGGTGACGACGACGATGCGGGGCGCCACGGCGGCGGTCATGGACAATGACGTGACCGACGTACTCGAGGAGCAGATCAACACGATCAGCGGCATCGAGAGCCTGTCTTCGTCAAGCTACATGGGCGCGGCCGTCACCGTCATCGAGTTCGACATGGAGCGCGACATCGACGCCGCGGCGGCCGACGTGCGCGACAAGGTCAACGCCGCCAAGGCGAATCTGCCCAGCGAGGCCGACGAGCCGCTCATCTCCAAGCTGGACATCAACGACTCGCCCGTGGTGATGTTCTCGGTCACGGGCCCGGCGCCGTACAGGGACAAGGTGTACTTCGTCGACAAGGTGGCCAAGGTCAAGCTGCAGTCGATCAACGGCGTCGGCAACATCAACACGCCCGGCCTGCGCGACCGCGAGATCCGCGTCTGGATCGACCCGGTGCGCCTGCGCAGCCGCGGCCTGGTGGTGCAGGACCTCAGCAACGCCATCGCCAGCAAGCACGTGGAGCTGCCGGCAGGCAGCCTGAGCATCGACCGCTTCAAGATGGACCTGCGCATCGAAGGCGAGTACTCGTCGGTCGAGGAAATGAAAAGCCTGCCGATCACGACGCGGAACGGCGTCGTCATCCGCCTCGGCGACGTGGCCGACGTTGAAGACGGTTTCGAGGAGCTGAGCAACACCGCCTACGACAACGGTCAGCAGACGATCCTCGTGGCCGTGCAGAAGCAGCGCGGCGCCAACGAAGTCGCCACCTGCGACGCGGTGCTGAAAGGCTTTGAGGAGATCAAGAAGCTCGTGCCCGAGGGCATGAACATGGAGCTGGTCTACAACAAATCCGACTTCATCAAGAGGTCGATGAAAGGCGTGGCCACCGACGTCGTGCAGGCCGTCGCGCTCTGCTCGCTGCTGATGCTGTTCTTCCTCCAGACGTTCCGCGCCACGTTCGTCACCGTCATCTCCATGCCCGTCTGCCTGATCGGGTCGTTCGTGGCCATGAAGGGCTTCGGCGTGACGATCAACAACCTCTCGATGATGGGCATCTCGCTGGCCGTCGGCATGGTCGTCGACGCCACCACCGTCATCCTCGAGAACGTCGACCACCACATGAAGCAGGGGATGCTGCCGTTCGACGCGGCGCAGAAGGGCACCGACGAAGTGGCCTTCTCGGTCCTCGGCGGCTCGCTGACGACCATCGGCGTGTTCGCGCCCGTGGCGTTCATGGGCGGCATCATCGGACGCTTCTTCTTCCACTTCGGCATCACGGTCGTCGTCACGATCACGCTCTCGCTGATCCTGGCGATGACGCTGACACCGTTTTTGTGCTCTCGCCTGCTCGTGAATCGCGCGCCGGGACGGATCGCTCGCTTCTGCGACGGGCTCCTGGGGCTGCTTGAAAAGGGCTACCGCAAGGTGCTCTCGGCGGCCGTGCACCACAAGACGGTCACGATCGCGATCGCGCTGGCCGTCTTCGCCGGCGGCATCGTCATCGCCGGCAAAGTCGGCACGGCGTTCCAGGCCAACGACGACAACGGCATGTTCATGATCAAGTGCGAGCTCCAGAGCGGCACGGAGATCGAGGAAACGGGCCGTGTCCTCGAGAGCATGTCCGAGGTGCTGCGCCGCAACAAGGCCGTGCGCCGCACGATGTTCGGCGCCGGCGTCGACAGCGGCAGCGAGTCGAACAAGGGCACGATCTACGTCGATCTGGTCCCGCGTCAGCAGCGCAACGAGCAGAAGATCATCATGGAAGAGTGCCGCGCGGCGCTGAAAGGCTTCCGCGACGTGATCATGAACTTCCAGACGTGGGGCGGCAAGGACTGTGAGATGGTGCTGTCCGGCGCCCAGACCGAAAAGCTCATCGAAGTGGCAAAGCTGATCACCGCCGACATGGCGAAGACCGGCGACGTGCGCGACATCGAGACCGACGTGCGACTCGACAAGCCGCAGGTCAACGTCCACATCGACCGCAACATGACCGACGCCATGAACGTCGACGTGCGCTCGCTCTCCACGGAGATCCAGGCCTACTTCGGCGGCGTCAAGGCCGGCGTGTATAAAGAAGGCGGCTTCCGCTACGACATCCGCCTGATGGCCCGCCGCGACAACCGCCGCAGCCTCGACGACCTGCAGATCGTCTCGTTCAAGAACGGTCAGGGCGACATCGTCCAGGCGCCCGGCCTCATCACCATGGAGAAAGTTCTCGCGCCCAGCGTCGTCAAGCGCTACAACCGTCAGACCTCGCTGACCATCTCCTGCAACGCCGAGAAGCATTTCTCGCCCGGACAGGCGATGACGCTGATCGAGGAGCTGGCCGAAAAGCACATCCCGCAGGGCGAGGGCATCAGCATCCAGCCCTCCGGCCGCACCAAGTCGCAGCAGGACAACTTCGCGCGCCTGCTGAACGTGCTCATCATCGCCATCTCGCTGGTGTACATCATCATGTGCGTGCAGTTCGAGTCGTTCCTGCACCCGTTCACGGTCATGTTCTCGCTGCCGCTGATGACGCCCGGCACGTTCCTGATGCTGTATCTGCTCGACTGCCGCCTCGACGTGATGGCTTACATGGGCATCATCCTGCTCGTCGGCATCGTCGTCAACAACGGCATCATCCTCGTCGACTTCATCAACCAGAACCGCCTGCGCGGCATGGATAAAGTTGCCGCGGCCATCGACGCCGGCCCGCGCCGTCTGCGCGCCATCCTCATCACCTCGCTGTCAACGATGATCGGCGCCATCCCCGCCGCGCTCAAGCTGAGCGAGGGCTCGGAATCGCGCCAGCCCATGTCGGCGGCGCTCTTCGGGGGACTGTTCACCTCGACGCTGCTGACGCTGCTCGTCATCCCGGTGATATACATCGTGCTCGACAACATCAAGGAGTTCTTCGGCCGCAAGCTGTTCCAGAAAGCGCTGCCGTAAATTCTAAAGCAGATTCAAAGCCAACACGAAGACACAAAGGAGCCTTTGGAGCCAACCGTTCGCCGTTCGTTCTGGATTTCTGTCTTTTATTTTTCTTTGTGTCTTTGTGTTATGGGTTTGAATTCAAAGCAAAGGAGCTGTAAAACCATGAAAGCATACAAATACGCCGCTCTGGCGCTGTCGCTTGCGCTGATCGCCGCCGGTGCGGAGGCAAAGCCGAAGCTGAAGCGGCAGGACTATTCCGTCCAGCCAACGGTGGATTCCGAAGCCATCATCATGAACATGACGCAGGCGCTGTCGATCGCGCTCCGCGAGAACCTCACGGTCCTGACCGCCGAGGAGAACGTCGAAAGCGCCAAAGGCCGCAGCAAGGCCTCCTCGGCCGCGCTCGGACCGTATCTGAGCCTGCAGGGGCAGGGCAACGCCTACGACAACATTCCCACGCAGCCCGACAACGAGCTGCTGGCCCGCGTCTCCGTCAACCAGAGCCTCTACTCCGGCGGCGCCAACCAGGCCCGCGCCCGTCAGGGCAAGCTCGGCGTGAAGCAGGCCGAGCAGAAGCTCGCGGATACGAAAGAGACCGTCGCCATGAACGTGTGGAACGCCTTCTGCGACTTGCTCTACCGCCGCGAAGTGCTGCGCAACACGCGCAACGCGCTCGAATACTACTCGAATGCCGAGAAAGAGCTCGACTCACGAGTGATGTTCGGCCTCTCGACCAATCTCGACCTCACCCGCGTGCGTCAGCAGAAGGAAAACGCCCGCGCGCAGAACATCACCGCCGGCAACCAGCTCGAAGCCTCGCGCATCCAGCTGTGCCGCTTGCTCCGCCTGCCGCCTGAGACGCAGCTGGCCCTCGTCGGTTCGCTCGAAGACGGTCTGCCCACCGTTGAAGAAGCAGCCCAACTGCCCGATGACCCCGAAGCCGCGCTGAAGAAGATCCTCGACTCGCGCCACGACTATCAGGCGCTGAAGACCGCCCGCGAGTCCCAGGCGCAGGAGATCAAAGCCGCCCGCGCCGGCATGATGCCGAAACTGTCGCTGTCCAGCGGCTACCGCTTCGGCTATCACCAAAGCGGTCTGAGCAGCTCCAACAAGGACAACCAGTGGACCGCCTCGCTCACCCTCGACGTGCCCGTGTGGGACAGCGGCACCACCAGCGGCAACGTGCGCGCCGCCAAAGCCGGACTGAGAGCCGCCGAGCACGCCGTGACCGAGAAGGAGGAGAGCATCAAGGCCGAGATCGCCGACAACTGGCTGAGCCTGCAAAACGCGCTCGAGAGCCTTTCCGCGTCGCGCGCCAACGTGCAGCTGGCCCGCGAGAGTCTGAACTACGCCGAGAACGGCTACCGCGAAGGCGTCAACACCCAGCTCGACGTGCTCCAGGCCCGCAGCGACCTGACAAACGCCCTCCAACAGCTTGCCCTTGCTCTGAAGAACGCTCGCACCGCACAGGCCGCCCTGTGGAGGAGCGAAGGCGTCTTCATCGAGAACGCGTATCGCATGACGCGCGGGAATGTCGAATTCGCACCTATCGGACAAACAAAGACAAAGTGAGGTCTTCACAATGAACATTCGCAAATCATTTGCTCTGCTCGCCCTCGTTGCGCTCGTTTCGGCCGTGCCGGCTTCCGCGGCGCTGTTCAAGCGCGCCGACGCCAAGGCGAAAAACGCGCCGCCCCCGGCGCCCGCGCTGCCCCGCGTGGAAGTCGCCGTCGTCAAGCGCCTGAGCGCCGTGCATCAGGGCATCAACACCACTTCGACGCTGGCCGCTCTTGAAGAAGTCATCGTCAATCCCAAGGTCACCGGCCGCATCCAGACCGTTTCCGCCAAAAAGGGAGATCACGTCAAGGCCGGCGACGTGCTCATCACGCTCGACAGCCGCACCCAGGCGGCTGAGTACAACAGCATGAAGGCCCAGGTCGCCGTCGCCAAAGCCGAGCTGGCGCAGACCAGAGTCTCCCTCGCCAACGCCACGCGCGAGCTGGAGCGCTACAGCCGCCTGCGCAAATCCGGCTACGCCACGCAGCAGGAATATGACACGCGCAGCACCACGCACCAGGCCGCCAAAGCCGCCGAAGCCAAGGCCGCCGCGCAGGTGCAGATGGCTCAGGCCAACCTTGAGGCGCAGGGCGTCATGCTCAGCGAGTACAAGCTGATCGCGCCGATCGAGGGCATCGTCCTCGACGACTACGACCTCGCCATCGGCACACTGCTGAACACGCAGAGCAATGCCATGCGCATCGGCCGCTGCGACCGTCTCAAGGCCCGCGTCGACATCCCCGAGCGCGACATGCGCCGCCTGCGGCTGGACATGGACGCTCAGCTCACGTTTGAGAGCCTGCCCGGCGAGACGTTCTACGGCCGCGTCACGAAGATCGATCCCTACATCAACACGAGCACGCGCACCGTCGGCGCGGAGATCACGATCGACAACCGCGCTGCCGGGTTCGAGATGAAGCCGGGCATGTTCGCGCGCGTGCTGCTTGTCGAGACCAGCGAGGAAAACCCGCTTGCCATCCCCAGCGAAGCCCTTCGCAACGGCAGCACCGTGCGCGTCGTGCGTGACGGCAGAGTGCGCGAGCAGACCGTCGTCACCGGCGCGTCCAGCGGGGGCATGGTCACCATCTCCGGCGGGCTGGCGCTGGGCGAGGTCGTGATCGTCTCCGGCGGCAACACCGTCAAGGACGGCGACGAAGTCGATTTCGTGATCGTCGAGAAATAAATAATCATACACGCGCAAACTTTTGTTCCACGAACAACAAATGTCTACAAGCAAGCCGCCGTCC
>JAEEUD010000050.1 GCA_016286835.1 Pyramidobacter sp.
TCTGCGCATCCTGGTTGCCCTCTTCGCCGAGGTGCTCGATGAAAAACAACTGGGTTCGCACATCCTGAGAACCGAAAAGAAGAATACAGCGAGCCGGGGTTCCGTCGCGTCCAGCCCTGCCGGCTTCCTGATAGTAACTTTCCATGTCTCCGGGCATGTTGTAATGGATCACGTATGAGACATTTGATTTGTCAATGCCCATCCCAAACGCGTTGGTGGCCACCATTACAGGCTTTCTGTCGTTGACGAAATCTTCCTGGTTGGCAGTGCGCTCCTGTTCGTCAAGTCCGGCATGGTAACGCGTAGCTGAAATACCGTGTTCAGTCAGCATTAGCTGGACCTCTTCAACCGATCTCCGTGTCGCACAGTAAATGATGCCGCTTTTCCCCTCCAAATCACGGACAATTCGAAGCGTCTCCGCCATTCGATCTGAAGGATGACGCACCTCATAAAAGAGATTCTTTCGATCAAAGCCTGTAACGATCGTAAACGGCTCATGAAGACCAAGAAGCGCGGACATATCCTCGCGCACGACTTGCGTAGCCGTCGCAGTGAAAGCCCCAACGACAGGACGGGACGAAAGAGACTCAATAAACGGGCGGATCTCCAGATAAGCAGGACGAAAATCCTGTCCCCATTTCGAAACACAGTGTGCTTCGTCAACGGCGACATAATCGATCGGAGCGTTTTGTGCGAAACGCAGGAAGTTAGGACTGTTCAGACGTTCGGGAGCGACATAAATGATCCTGTATAGTCCTTGAGCCGCTCGCGCCAGCACCGTTTTTATCTGAACGGGCGTGAGCGTACTGTTGACGTACGCACCGGCGACACCTGCCTGTTTCAGGTTCATCACCTGATCTTTCATCAGTGACACCAGCGGCGATACAACAAGCGTCACTCCCTGCCCCAGCAGAGCCGGGATCTGATAGCAGATCGACTTGCCGGCACCGGTCGGCATGACCGCAAGCGTGTCGCGACGGGCAATGAGCGCGTCGATCACCTTCTCTTGCCCTTCACGGAACGACGAATATCCAAAACAGCTTTTCAAAATCGAAAATTTATCCGGCATAATATCCTCTTATTTCGTTATTTCGTGATCGGGAAAAAGTCCCGTCAATACTTTTCCTAAAAATGAAAATCCATTTTGACAAGCATGAGAATTATACATCAAATCAAGGCGATTCGCGAGTCTGAAAATCGATAATTTAATAAATAGCATGTAAATTCCTCTAGTTACAAAGCAAAAAGATCGGCATAATATAGTTATTTTTCAGTAAAAATCAGCAAATGCTCGCAAATCTTGTCGCGACACGCCATCAGGCTATTTTTTCACGGATGTATACATGAAATCCACTGGACGATAAGAAAAAGAGTGTTAAAATAAAGATACGTTAAGTGCGTGATGTGTTTTGTAAAGGGCGATCATTTGATCGCAAAATTTCAGGAGGTGTGTTTGCTATGGCTTTAGTTAAACGCAAGACTGATAACGTGATTCTGAGCAACGCGCTTGAGAACTTCTATGGCGCCGCTGAGGAACTGAAACTTCCCGACGGCATCACGGACATGCTCGCCCATTCCGAGCGCAAGACCTGCGTCTCCATTCCGGTCGAGATGGACGACGGAACGATCAAGGTGTTCGAGGGCTATCGCGTCGCGCACAACAGCGCCGTCGGCCCCTCCAAGGGCGGAGTTCGTTTCCATCAGGACGTGTGCCTTGACGAGTGCGAAGGTCTTGCTTTCATGATGACGTGGAAGTGCTCGCTGGCCGGTATCCCCTACGGCGGCGGCAAGGGCGGCGTCTGCGTCGATCCTACCAAGCTCTCCAAGAAGGAACTTGAGCGTCTGAGCCGCACCTTTGCAGCTCGTATCGAGCCTGTTGTCGGCGCCTGGACCGATGTTCCCGCCCCTGATATGAACACCAACGGCCAGATCATGACCTGGTTCATGGACACGATCAGCCGTATGCGCGGTCGTCTTGAGCCCGCGATCTTCACCGGCAAGCCCATCCCGCTGTGGGGGTCCAAGGGCCGCAACGGCGCAACCGGACTTGGCGTCGCCACCTGCGCGATCGAGCTGATGAAGGTGCTCGGCAAGGACATCAAGGGCATGAAGTGCGCCATCCAGGGCTTCGGCAATGTCGGTTCGTTCACTGCCAAGACACTGGCCGACGCCGGCGCGAAGATCGTGGCTGTCAGCGACATTACCGGTACGTACTACTGCGCCGACGGTATCAACGTCGCCAAGTGCTTCGAGCTGACCGGCTCCAGTCCCAAGAGACTGCTTTCGGGCCTCGAAAAGGAACCCGGCGTGAAGATGATCGACGAAATCCAGTCCTGCGACTGCGACATCTTCCTGCCCTGCGCCATGGAAGGTTCGATCACAGCAGAAAATGCCGGCCGCATCAAGGCCAAGTACATCGTCGAAGGCGCTAACGGCCCGACGACGACCGAAGCCGACGCGATCCTTGATTCCAAGGGTATCCTTGTCGTTCCTGACTTCCTCGCCAACTCCGGCGGCGTTATCGGCTCCTACTTTGAGTGGTGCCAGGATCTTGGCGGCTTCTTCTGGTCCGAAGAAGAGTACAACAATCGCCTGCTCCACATCATGAAGGACAACTTCCTCAAGGTGTGGAACTTTGCCAAGGAGCGCAACGTAAAGATGCGTCGCGCCGCATTCCTCTTCGCAATCAAGCGCGTTGCCGACGCGGCTGAGATGCGCGGAGTTTATCTCTAGGTTCCGCCCCTGCGATCGATTCGCAGTGAGCTGTCGTCTGTACGGCTCGCACATGTAATCTAAAAAAGCGAAGCCGTCTCGTCAATTCAGTCGAGGCGGCTTCGTCACTTGTGACGTTCTTTATTTAAGAGATGACGATTTCACCTCTTGGAATCGTCGTGATATTAAGCTATAATAACGTCGTTCCAAGTTTTTCATCTTATCAAAAGAAAGGGTGTTCTCTGTAATGAAAAAGTTTCTGGCTCTGACGTGCGCTCTGGCGTTGATGGCTGCGCCCGCTCTGGCGGCTCGGGAGATCAACGCGTATTCGATCATGCCCGAAAAGTACGTTTCCAAGGTGACGCAAGCTTTCACCGAAGATACCGGCATCAAGGTCAACTTCATGCGCTTCTCGGCCGGCGAGGCACTGTCCCGCCTTGTCGCGGAAAAAGCCAATCCTCAGGTTGACGTTCTCATCGGCGGACCGGCCGATACCTACGAGGCCGGCGTCAAGGAAGGCATTTTTGAGAAGTACGTTCCCAAGGATGTCGAAATGGTGCCCGCCAAGTTCCGCAGCCCAGACGGCTACTGGACCGGACTGGGAATCATCCCCCTCTGCTTCATGACGAACGAGAACTTCCTGAAGAAGAACGGCATGAACGCTCCCGAGACGTGGGCGGACCTGCTTGATCCGCGCTACAAGAACGGTCTGCAGATGGCCGATACGCGCACGTCCGGAACGGCGACCGAACGCATTTTCTCGCTCGTGAAGATCATGGGCGAAGACGAGGCTTTCAAATATCAGAAGGCCCTGCATGCCAACATCCAGATGTACACCAAGAGCGGTGCTGGCGGCGCGATGCCGATCGCGACCGGCCAGTGCGCCTCGGGTATTTTCTATATCGTTGACGCTCTTGATATCCAGCAGCAGGGCTATCCCGTCGTCATCACCTACCCCAAGGACGGCGTCTCGTTCGGTATTGAAGCTGACGGCATCATCAAGGGCGCCAAACACCTTGAAGACGCCAAGATCTTCATCGACTGGCTGACCAGCAAGCGTTTCGCCGAGTTCCTTGTTGAGAATCACATCAACTATGTGCCCACGCGCACAGATGTCAAGACCGAGACGCCTCTGCTGAACCTTGCCAACATCAACCTGATCGAGACCGATGTCGCCTGGAAGGGCGAGAATCGCGCCCATTTCGTTGAGCGCTGGATCAACGAGGTCATCAAGTAGTTTTTCCGCGTGCATTTTGAAAGGGGCTTCCGATGGGAGCCCCTTTTTTGGCAGAAACTTTTCGCGGCGGGTTTTCCTTCCACTGAGCCCGTCTTTCATTGCACGAAAAGCAGGTGAACAACGTGGTAAACTCTCTTTCGCAGCGGCCCCGTCTTGATTTTCTGACACGGGCGGTCGTTGCTTCACTCTGGATCGCGCTGGGAATATTCGTGCTCTATCCGGCGTTCCGGCTTCTCTGGCTGGCGTTTTGGGTCAATGGCTCGCTGTCACTGGCAAACTTCGCGCCGGTCATCACCAACTGGTACGACCGCATGGCCCTGTGGAACAGTCTTCTCCTTGGCGTCGCTGTCGCCGTTTCCGGCACGCTTCTCGGCTTTGCATTCGCATACGCGGTCACACGTCTTTCGCTGCCCTCGTGGTTCAGCGTGATCCTTGGCGGCGTTTCCATGCTGCCGCTGATCTCTCCCCCGTTCACGAGCAGCATCGCGCTGACGCTTTCGCTCGGTCCGAACGGAATCCTGCTCAAACTGTTCGGGCTGGAGAATTTCAACTTTTACGGGTTCTGGGGAACGTTCCTTTCGGAAACGCTGACGTTTTACCCGGTCGCGTTCATGACACTGACGACGATCCTCAGCCGTATCGACTCCAATCTGGAAGACGCTGCCTACTCGATGGGTGCATCTCCCCTGCGCGTGTTCCGCACGGTGACGCTGCCGCTGGCCGCACCGGGGCTGGCAAATGCCTTTCTGCTCGTTTTTGCATGCTCGCTTGCGGACTTTGCAACACCCTTGGTATTGGCCGGTCATAGTTTCCCCGTCCTGCCCACACAGGCCTACCTGCAAATCACAGGCATGTACGACCTCAAAGGCGGCGCGGCTCTCTCGTTCATGCTGCTTGTGCCGGCTCTGGCCGTTTATGCACTGCAATACTGCTGGCTCAGCAAAAAGAGCTTTGTCACGGTTTCGGGCAAAGCCGGTGGACGCAGCAGCGTGAAGGGGCCCGGACCGCTTCCGACGGCACTTTTACTGGGATTTTTATCGTTCGTCGTTATCTTTATTCTTTACATTTACGCGCTTATCTTCGTCGGTTCCGTTGTGCGCGTGTGGGGAATCAATCACGCACTCACGATCGAAAACTACAAATACGTGTTCAATTTCGGACGCAAGGCGATTTACGATACTCTGATCATCGCCTGTATTGGCACACCGATCGGCGGGCTGCTCTCGGTACTCGTCGGTTACGCAACGGAGCGCCTTAAAGTTCGGGGACACAAGACGCTCGAAACCGTCTCGCTGCTGAACTTTGCCTTACCAGGTACGGTCGTCGGCATCGCTTACGTAGTCGCATTCAACGATAAGCCGCTGATCCTCACGGGAACGGTGACGATCCTCGTTGCTTCCTATGTGTTCCGCTATGATTCAGCCGGGATCCGCAACGTCATCGCTGCTTTGCAGCAGATCGATCCGTCAATCGAAGAGGCCTCTGCCAGTTTAGGTGCTTCTTCGGCGCGGACGTTCCGCAAGGTGACGCTGCCGCTGGTTCTGCCCGCGGTGCTCGCGGGGATGCGTTATCTTTTCATTCACTCGATGACAGCCATCAGCGCGACGATTTTCCTCGTATCCGTACGCTGGAGCCTGATCACGACGCGTATCCTTGAGTGCATGACAGAGCTGCAGTTCGCGCAGGCCTGCGCTTTTTCGATCGTGCTGATTATTCTTGTCTTTATCGCCAGCGGTTTTATGGCGCTTCTCGCGAAGCTGCTGTGCCGTACAAGCGAAGCCGGAGGAGGCGTTCGTTAAATGTCTGTTTCTCTCACGCTGAACAATGTCAATAAAACGTTCCTGAAGGACGGCGAAGAGTTTCACGCCGTCAGCAATGTCAACCTAGCAGTCAATACCGGTGAGTTTCTGACGTTCCTCGGCCCGTCCGGCTGCGGCAAGACGACAACGCTGAGGATGGTGGCCGGTTTCGAGCTGCCCACGACGGGAACGATCCTGATGGGTGACCGCGACATCACCTATATGCCAGCCAACGAGCGCAACATCGGCTTCGTGTTCCAGAACTACGCGCTTTTCCCGCACATGAAGATCTTCGACAACGTCGCTTACGGCCTACGCGTGCGAGGCGAAAACCGCGCCGATATCGCCCGTAAAGTGCGCGAGGGGCTGGCGATGGTCGGGCTGGAAAAGGCAGAGAGCCGCTATCCCAACCAGCTCTCCGGCGGCGAACAGCAACGCGTGGCTTTGGCTCGCGTGCTTGTGCTCCGTCCTTCGCTGCTGCTCATGGACGAGCCTCTGAGCAACCTCGATGCCAAGCTTCGCATCCATATGCGCAGCGAGATCCGCCGGATCCAGCAGGATCTTTCGCTGACATGCCTTTACGTCACGCATGACCAGAAAGAAGCCCTGACGATGTCCGACCGGATCATGGTGATGAACCGCGGCAGGATCGAACAAGTAGGCACGCCGATGGAGATCTACGCCGATCCTGCTTCGGCATTTGTAGCTGACTTCATCGGTCAGGCGAATTTGATCTCAGGTACGCTGATCGCAGAAGAAGGCGAAATGGGCATTTTCGAATCGCACGGAGTGCGTGTCAAAGCCCGCCTTGGCCGCCAGAATCTGCCCTCTGTGGGCAGGGAAGCGCTGCTCATTGTGCGCCCCGAAAATCTCAGTTTTACGGAGAGCGACAATGCCCTCCCGGTCACGATCGAGCACTGCCTGTTCGAGGGCGACCGCCTCGACTATCAGACCCGGCTTGCCGCTGCCGACGCGACTGAAAAACTGGAAATGTCCGTACCGTTCCTGCCCGGCACGCAGATCCTCGCCGACGGAACGACCGCCAGAGCGTCCTTCCAGCCCGGCGGTGCCGTGATCATCGGCAAAGTTTGATTTAATACTTGTGATTTGACAAACGAAACGAGTCTCGCCATTCATTCCGGCGAGACTCGTTTCGTTATAATAAACTATCCGTTTACAGCGCGTCTGAGGATGCAGTACGCGGCCAAATCGTCGATACAGCGGGGCGGCACGAGCAGCGACACGGGAAGAAGGCGGCGCAGGCCGCGGGGACGATGCATCTTCCAGTACACATCACGAGCCTCCAGCGTTGTGTTCGTCTCACGGGTCAATTCCACGTCCAGTTGCCATGCCAGGAGCGTCTCCAGATAGGCGGCATGCCCCGTCCCGTCACCGCAGAAAACTTTGCGGATGCGGAAACCGAGGGGGATCTCGCCCTCGATCCTCCACTGCGCAAGCTGTTCGGGAGATTCGACAAGCGCCTGTACAAATACTTCGAGAGAATCGGCGGGAACGATGCCGGAGGCACAGAAAACGCCGTTTTCTTCTGCAAGTGCCCAGCCAAACTTCTGTCGGCCGGGGTCTATACCCAGATACATTTTATCGATCCCCCGGTACTGTGCTCGCCCAGCGAGGATACAGCCAGATGAGCCACTGTTCAGGATGTTCAAGGATCCACGAGCTGATACGGTCGTTGCAAATCCGCACCGCTGTCTCAATATTTTCGCCAAAGGGGGCGCCGCTTGGGTCGCGCAGAGGCGGCTCAAGGGTCAACGTATGCGTGAATCCATCGGGATTACGCACAATGTGAATGGGGACAACGGCAGAACCGAAACGCGCTGCAAGCTTCGCTATGCCGACAGGAGTGCTGGCAGGCAGTCCTAAAAACGGGACAATCACGCCCTGATCTTTTGCGTCCTGGTCGAGAAGGATGCAGAGCACTTCACCGTTTTTCAGACAGCGGAGCGCGCCTTTCAGTCCCTGCCCTTTCTGCACGTTATGCGTCCCGCCGAGAGAACGTATTTTCATCAGCAGTTCCGTGATACGATGATCGCGCTGATTCGCAGCCACGACATTCAGCGGGAAATATCGCGACACGTAATTATTAGCGTACTCCCAGTTGTCTAAATGTCCTAGAAGCAGAATCACACCTTTGCCTGCATCCAAGGCGTTCTGAAGGATCTCTCGATTCTCTAACGATACGTACCTCTCAATATGAGGTGCGATTTTCCGCAGACGCAGAGTTTCTGCAACCCCGCGCCCGATGTTGCGGTACGAACCGAGAACGATCTTCCGCGCGAGCGTGACACCTACGCCGAGACTTCGGACGCAGCGCTGTTCAGCCTTATCAACTTTGTGTTTACTGAAAAGCCAGATCATGCGTCCGAGAAAATCACCGAGTCGAACGGCCGATTTATGCGGGAGCGCACAGAAAATTCTCGTCAGGACACAAATCGTATACCAATAGAAATTTTGCACTCTCGCCGCCCCTCTCTTTCGATATTTGCGGTTATTATACCACGCCGGCAGTTTTTTCATACGAGGCCGGAAACAGGCTATTTCGTCACACCGCGATTGTAGTGCCCGTGCGTGTACAAGCCGGTTGGCATATCATAGACGCGGCTATCAAGTGCAGACCTGTACGCGCGTGTCAGTTTTTCTGTTTCTGCGGCATTCATTGTCCTAGCGTCGATCCGTACACGGGCGATACCGGCTTTCACAAAGCGTTGCAGCCTGTCGATCATACACAGCTCACGAGAATTGAGTACATGCATTCTGCAATGCTGGTCGCCTTTCAGAGGGAATCTCGCCCCAGTTCGATCGCTCAAAAACAGATCCTTTTGACAGGCAAAAACGCACGAGCCTTTGTCGATCTGGCCCAACCAGCTTCCGGGAGCACAGTATTCGGAGACCATCATTTCGATCGGGCCGTGGACAAGGCACTCCAGCGGCAGGATTTTCTTTCTCGCCAGACGTTCGATCTGGCTCATATTCAATTCAAGTGACACTACCGCGCCGCCAGCGCCGTTTTCTTTCCAGAACTCAAGACTCTGACTGTTAAAAACGTTCAGGCTTGCATCGGCCCATAACGGAACGGCCATCCCGTTTTCACGAGCCAGCTGCCAGACACTGAGATTATGCACATACAACGCGTCAGGTGCGAAAGAGTCAAACGTTTTAAAAAGCGCACTCAATTTGTTTTCGTCGCGTTCTTTGATGATTCGCGATGTGCTGAAGGCACACTTTTTCCCTTTTTTGTGCGCAATTTCGAGTGCACGGCCGTATTCGTCCCAAGTCCGGTCTTTGCTCGAAAAGCGATCGCCGCCGAAGATTAGCCAATCGGCGTCCCCTCGCAAAGCAGCTTCGGCTTTGTCAAGCGTATCTATCCAGACGGTCAGTTCCGGCTTTGCACGGGCAGAGGAATCGTTTTGCACTCTTTCAGACACAGAGACCATGAGCAACGAAGCGTCTTCATCGACATGCGCGCGCCCTGCGGATACGAACGCACCCAACCGTGCTTCGTCAAGCGACCTGCACGCCTTACGCCGGACCTCGTTGATTTCGCTGGCCGGAACGATTATTCCTTCGTCGAGTTCTACTTCAAGACGACTCATACAATACGCCGTCGCTCCCAGACGCTCGACCTGACGTCGGACCGAAGCTTCATCAAGCGGGCGGTTCAGCGCTTTTTCAGCGTTCAATACTGTCTGGGCCCTGCCGATTCGTCCTTCATGATCGTGTAGAGTCA
>JAEEUD010000051.1 GCA_016286835.1 Pyramidobacter sp.
GGCAGGGCTTCATCCGCTGCCCTATGATCCCGACACGCCGACGACGTTCACGGCGGCGGTCGGCAACTACCGCGGCGAGACGAGCGCGGCTGTCGGCCTGACACACCACTTCAACCGCGACACGATGTTCAGCGTCGCCGGCACGATCGGCAAGGAGCCGATGATCAACGCGGGGCTGTCACTGCGGCTGGGACGCTACGACGAGCAGGTGATCGAAGCAAGGAAGCGCAGGCGCAAGGAACAGGCCGAGAAGAACCGTCTGATCGGCCAGATCTCGACGCAGGCCGCGCAGCTCGAAGCGCAGAAGAAGGAAATCGACGAACTGAAATCGCAGAAGAAAGAGCTCGACGAACTGAAGAAACGCCTGAACGCGCTGGAAAAGAAGCAGAAGTAACGAATAAGCATCAAAAATCGCGCCGCAGAAAATGCGTTTGTCACATTTTCTGCGGCGCGATTATTTTCTCTTTGAAACGGACGTCTTTTCCTACACCTTCTCCAGTTTCACCCGGAAGGCGATCTTCCGCGGCGTGAGATAGGCGTCGAATTTGATCAGCCAGGCGCGCTTATCGGTGTCAGTCTCTACGATCAGGCCGGATCCGAAATAGGGATGCTTCACGCGCGTGCCCGCTTCCAGCGGCGGGGCGGAGAGATCGTCGGGAAGCAGCGCTTCACTGGCGGCGATCGCTTTGCGCGCGTCGGCGATCAGCGTTTCGTTCGTCTCGCCTTCCCAGTCCAGCAGCGTCTCGTCGATGTCGAGCGCGAAGCGCGACGGATAGCGCGGCGAGCTGTCGAAATTGCGCCCCTCGGCGGCCGTCAGATACAGCGAATCTCTCGCGCGCGTCATGGCGACGAAGGCGAGGCGGCGTTCCTCCTCCATGCCGGCAAGGTCTTTGACGCGCCGCGAAGGGAAGATGCCCTCGTTCATGCCGCAGAGGATCACGTGCGGGAATTCCAGTCCCTTGGCGGCGTGCACGGTCATCAGCTTCACCTTGTCGCCCTGCTCCTGCGCGTCGGCGGCCGTGAACAGCGCCACGTGCGCCAGCCAGCCGCGGATGTCGGCTTCCTCGCCGCAGGTGGTCTCGTACTCGTGCACGGCCTGTTTCAGTTCGGCAAGATTGTCCAGGCGCGCCTGCCCGCCTTCGGTGCGCAGCATCCGTTCGTAGCCGCTCTCGTCCAGCACGGCCGAGAGCGTTTCCGAAATCGAGGCGTTCGGCGCGCCGCGTTCGGCGAACGATTCGATCAGCGCCACGAAACGCGCCGCCTGCGTGCCCTTGAAGATCTCGTCGTCGAGCGTCGCGCGCAGCGCATTGTAGAGCGTGCAGCCGTGCGCAGCGGCGTACTGCTCAAGGAACTCCATGCGCCGGCGGCCCATGTTGCGCTTGGGCACGTTGACGACGCGGCGAAACGCCAGGTCGTCGCCTGCGTCGATCATGCGCAGATAGCACATCGCGTCCTTGATCTCGGCGCGGTCGAAGAACTGCACGCCGCTGTAGATGTGATACGGCAGTTTTGCCTCCAGAAACGCCTCTTCGACCGAGCGCGTCACATGGTGCGCGCGATAGAGCACGGCGATATCACGGTAAGGCACGCCGCGCCCGTGCAGTTCCTTGACGCGCGCGACGGCGGCCTGCGCCTCCAGAGCAGCGTTTTTTGCGAAGAAGAACTTCACGCGCTCGCCCGCGTCCCGTACGGCGATCAGGTCTTTTTTCACGCGCCGCGCGTTTTTGGCGATCAATGAGTTGGCGGCGGCGATGATCTGCGGCGTGGAGCGGTAGTTGCGCAGCATCGTCACCGTCTGCGTGCCGGGGAAATTCTTGTCGAAATCGAGGATGTACTTCACGTTCGCGCCGCGCCACGTGTAGATGGTCTGGTCGGGATCGCCGACGATGAAAAGGTTTTTGTGATAATCGCAGAGCGCGCACATCAGCGCGTACTGAAGCGCGTCGATGTCCTGGAACTCGTCGATCATGATGTATTCCAGGCGCTGCTGCCATTTCAGGCGGATCGCCTCGTCGCGCGCGAAGATGCGCAGCACGAAGATGATCAGATCGTTGTAGTCGAGTGCGAACGTCTTCTTTTCCTGATAGAGATAGCCGTAGAAGATGATGTCGTCCACGCTTTCGGCCGCGTCGTACTTGGCGCGCAGCGCATCGAGCGGCATGGCGAGCAGATCGTCGGCGTAGCCGGGCTTTTTGAAGAGCTTCTGGATCTCGATCATGTCGCGTGCGTCGGAAAACGTCTTGTCGCGCAGGGTGAGGCTGCGTTCCTCGTAAATGATGCGCAGCATCGCGTCGATATCAGAGTTGTCGAGGACGATGAAACTCTGCGGATACTGAACGGCGTGGATGTCCTCGCGCAGCACGGAGACGCAGAAACCGTGGAACGTGTTGATATAGCCCGTGTCGTTGTCGCCGCAGAGGTTGCGGATACGGGCGCGCATCTCCCCCGCCGCCTTGTTGGTGAATGTCACACAGAGGATGTGCTCGGGCAGGATGCCCAGCTCGTTCACGAGAAAGGCGTAGCGGTGCGTGAGCGCGCGCGTCTTGCCGCTTCCCGCGCCTGCGATGACGCGCACGCAGCCTTCCGTCGCCGTCACGGCGGCGTGTTGTTCGTCGTTCAGTTCGTCAAGCGGCATTTCCGTTTCAGCTCCTTTTCAGATTCGATAAAATTCAAAGCAGACACAAAGACACGAAGACACAAAGGAAGAAACGCAGGAAAGACCAACAGGCTCTCAAGGCACCATAAAAGCCCCATCGTATCTGAGAAATGCTACCTCGTTTATATTTCTTCGTATCTTTGTGCCTTCGTGTTAAAGGTTTTGAATTTGCCCTTACCCCCGCGCGGCGACTGAAAAGGCCACGCATCGCACTTCCTTCGCGCCTCCAGCATAGAGGCAACTCGCGGCGCGTTCCAGCGTCGTGCCCGTGGTGCTCACGTCGTCCAGCAAAACGATTTTTCCGGGAACGTCATGCGTGCAGGCAAAGCAGTCGCGCGGCAGATCCCGCCGGCTTCTGGCGTCCGGCTGTTCCTTCTGCGGCACGAACTTTCTAGTCCAGCTCAACAGCGAACGAGCGGGAATGCCGCTCGCGTCCGAAAAACCGCGCGCCATCCATTCCAGATGAAAGACGCGCGGAAACACGGAAAAATGTGAATGTTCGGGGATCGTCGTCACCGTCCAGCCCTCGCCTTCAGGCGCAAGACGGGCCATCTCGCGCCCCAGGCGCCGTGCCAGGCCGCCCGCGCCGCCGTATTTGGAGCACAGGAGCAGCTCGCGTGCCGCATCTTTGTGCACGGCCAGCGCGCGCAGTTCATAACGCGTGCCGTGGCGCACGCACGGCGAAGGGCCGCCGCAGGCCACGCATCGCGGCAACGGAGCGGGCGCAGACAGCGCCGTACTCAGGCAGTCCTCGCAGACAAAGCGCCCCAGCTCGCCGCACAGCGGACAGGAACGCGGAGCAAACAGATGCGAGGCGATCCCGGCCAGTTCAAGCCAGTTCACCGCAGCGACATCTCCCCCATGCCGCTCACGGGGATGCCCGCCGCGCGCGCATCGTCGATCGTGGCTTCCACCTGATCCGGCGAATCCAGCGCCGGCAGCTCTTCGTCGGCCGTCACGCCCCCGCCGTCTTCGGGACCGACGTCGATCGTCACGCTCACGGGCCCCTCGCTGTAAATGTCGTTGGCCGCGTGCAGCGTGATTCGCAACGGCGCCTTTGCCGTCGAGATGCGCTCGACCGCGTCGTAAAAGTCGTTGGCGGGAATGCCGCCCACGGTGCCGTTGAGCGAGTCGGTGATGATGCCGCTCTGCGTGGAAATCAGATTGAGACGCCGCAGCATGAAGCTGAGGATCATCTCAGCCTGATCCAGATCGGGCGTGAAGCGAACCGCGCGCGTCAGCAGCGCCTCGTCCTTGGAGAACACCAGCGAGCTCTCAAATACCCGGTACGTCACGCGCACCTTCTCGCCCGCGGCCAGATTGCGCGAGGCAATGGCGCGCACCACCTTGCGGCTGTCATAGGCGAGGATGCGCTCCAGCGCGCTGGCCCTCGTGTCGTCCTCGTCCTCGACGACCACCGAAGTCGGCACCGATGACGTGCGCCGCGCCACCTCGTAGCGCACCCGCTCGTCGAGGCGGTCCAGACTGCGCGCGGCTTCGGCCGCGTCCGTCACGCCCTCGGGCACGATCTCCTGCGCCAGACGCTCGTCCGAGAAGGCGACGATGCGCCCCTCCTGAAGCCGGCCGAGATTGTCGCGCACGCGCTTCACGTCCTCTTCCAGCGCCGCCCGTTCCTCGGCCAGCTTCTCGGCGGAACGGCGCAGATCGTCCGTGCGGTTCTGAAGCTCAGTCAGCTCCGCCGCCTTGCTCTCCAGCTCGAGCTGTTTGCCGTCAAGCTCCTTCTGCTTGCCGTTCAGCTCCGCCTGTTTCCTGTCCAGCTGCTGCTGCGCCTCGACGATCAGCAGCGACGACACCTGCTGCTCGTTGCGGCTGTCCTGGAGCTGCTTCGTCAGCTCCACGATCTGCCGCTGGATGAACTGCATCGAAAAAAGGCTGGTGCGCACCGAATCCGACACCACCGCCAGGATGACGATGACGAACAGCGAAATCATCGTCCCCGTCATCGCCGTGAGGATCGACGCCGTGTACTTCGGCCGCAGCTTCCACAGCGACACGCGCCGCTTGGCGAACTTCATGCCGATGCGGTCGCCGATGATCGAGAGCACGCCGCCGGCCAGCAGCGTCAGCACGATCAGCTTCCAGTTGGCCTCCGTCAGCAGCTCCCAAATGCTTTGTTCCATCATTCGCCCTCCTTTCCCCACGCCTCGCGCAGGGCGAGCTCGTACTGTTCATGTTTTCCCAGTTCGGCGGCGATCTCAGCCGCCGTCCATGTTTTTCCTTCGTTCATGCCCGGGCAGTGCCGCGCCGCGGCTGCCCAGCTTTCCGGCGACTCCAGCAGTTCGGGCCAGAACGGCCAGGTGCGGCACATCAACGGTCGGGCATTGTAAATGCGGCAGCGGCCGTCTTCTCCGTGCATGACACATTCGCCGCCGGCCCGCTCGCGCAGGCTGGGAAAGCGCCAGCGGCGCGTCTCGCAGCGGGAGCGCAGGTCTGATACGCTCAGGCCGAGGCAGGCGGCGACCTTTTGTTCTTCTTCGGGCAGCAGGAAGATGCCGCCCGCTTCGCCCCGGCAGCATCGGCCGCATCCGAGGCAGGTAAAGCAAAGGCCCCCGGCGGCCCACCAGGGTTGTGCCTGCGTGCCGCGGGGGCCTGTCATATTCTCTCCGCCGCCGGAGCGCACGGTCATGATCTAACGCGTACGGTGCGTCGAGAGCAGAAAGTTGCTCTGCACGCCTTCGCCGAGCCGGCCGATGTTGGCCAGCGCCATGCCGGTGCCCAGCGCCACGCATTCGGCGGGACGGTCGGCGACCACGCATTTGATGCCCGTGTTGCGCGTGATCAGCTCAGGCAGGCCGCGCAGCAACGCACCGCCGCCGGTGAGCACGATGCCCTGGTCGATGATGTCGGCCGAAAGCTCGGGCGGCGTCATCTCGAGCACGTTTTTCACGCCCTCGACGATCGACTGGATGCTGTCGATGATCGCCGTACAGACGCTGCGGCTGCTGATCTCGATCTGGCGCGGAAGGCCCTGGACGAGGTCGCGGCCTTTCAGCGTCATCGTGGTCTCCTCGCTCTCGGGCAGGCACGAGCCGATCATGATCTTGAGGTTCTCGGCCATCTGCTCGCCGATCGCAAGGTTGTACTGCTTGCGCAGGTAGCGCATGATGCACTCGTCCAGCTTATCGCCGCCGATCCGCAGCGACTTGGAGATGACGCAGCCGCCCAGCGAGATCACGGCGATGTCGGTGGTGCCGCCGCCGATATCGACGACCATTTTCCCGCGCGATTCCTCAACGTGCAGGTCGGCGCCGATCGCCGCAGCCATAGGCTCCTCGATCAGATAAGCGTCACGCGCGCCCACCTCCACGGCCGCTTCGAGCACAGCGCGGCGCTCCACGTCGGTCGCTCCCGAAGGAACGCAGATCATGACGCGGCTGCGGAAATAGCGGTGGATGCCGCGGTTCACCTTTTTCATGAAGTAGCGCAGCATCGCTTCGGTCATCGAGTAATCGGCGATCACGCCGTCGCGCAGCGGGCGCACGGAGACGACGTTGCCCGGCGTGCGGCCCACCATGTTCTTGGCCTCGAAGCCGACGGCCATGATGCGTCCGGTATCCTGATTGACGGCCACGCACGACGGTTCGCGCAGCACGATGCCCTTGCCCTTCATGTAAATCAGCACGGTCGCGGTCCCGAGATCGATGCCGATGTCATTGCCAAAAGAAAACACTCAAGGCTCCTCCCTTCGGAGTCATTTATCCGTATTTTCTCACGTGAAAGAATTCTCGTGAAAGCTCTCAAAGAACTTTCCTATTTTACTCTTTTTCCGGCGGATAGCCAACCCTCCAGAAAAACAATCCGTTGGGCGGCACGGTTACGGCCGATTCGGTGCGCGGCGCGCCGTCGAGCAGCGCCGACAGCCACGAAAGGCTTTTCGCGCCCGAACCGACGGCGTCGAGGTTGCCCACCATGATGCGCACCATGTTGGTCATAAAGGCGTCGCCGCGAATACGGAACACGGTCAGATGCCCGCGCCTGACCATCCGCACGAAGTGCATCCGCCGGATCGGATTGTCGGGCAGCTCGCTGGCGCGGCAGAACGCCGTGAAGTCGTGCGTGCCGGTGAGAAGCATACAGGCGCGGCGCAGCGTGTCGTGGTCCCAGTTGTCCTTCTTTTTCCACCACACGTAGGGCCGGATGTGCGGGTAGCAGAACGGCCCGCGCCAGACGAAAAAGGCGTACTCGCGCCACAGAGCGTCGCGCCGGGCGTCGAACTCCATCGCCCGGGGGCTGACGGAGACGACCGAAGCCCCCTCGGGCAGATTGGCGTTGAGCGCCAGGACCAGCTTCCGAGGCCGCCACTCACGGTTCATCAGGAACGAGCACACCTGACCGCGCGCGTGCACGCCCGCGTCGGTGCGTCCCGCGCCGGTGACTTTCACCGTCGCGCCGTTCAAAAGCGTCAGCGCCTTCTCCAGTTCTTCCTGAACGGTCATGACGCCGGGCTGGGTCTGCCAGCCGAAGAACTTTCCTCCGTCGTAGCTGATCTCGCACGAATAGCGGAACATCAGCCCACGTACCAGTTGAGGAGCTTCTGCCCGACGACCAGCGCAAAGCAGAAGACGAGCGCGGCCGTGTCGGCAAAACGCCAGGCGAACGGCTTCATGCGGCTCCTGCCCTCGCCGCCGCGGTAGCAGCGCGCTTCCATCGCCACGGCCAGATCGTCGGCCGTCTGGAAGACGATCACGAACAGCGGCACGAGCACGGGGATGAACGCCTTCATGCGCTTGACGATCGAACCGCGGTCAAGGTCGGCGCCGCGCGCCAGCTGCGCCTTGAGGACGCGGTCGGTCTCGTTGAGCAGCGTCGGGATGAAGCGCAGCGCAATCGTCATCATCATCGCCAGTTCGTGCGCGGGAAAGCCCACGCGCTTCAGCGGCGAGAACAGCCGTTCCAGCCCGTCGGACAGCGCCATCGGGCTGGTCGTCAGCGTCAGCAGGTTGGCGAACAGCACCAGCAGCACCAGCCGCAGCGCCATCGTCCAGGCCAGCTCGATGCCCTCGCGCGACACCGAGAAGATGCCCCACTCCCAGATCGGCTCGCCCTGCGCGAACAGCAGGTTGAGCACCGACGTGATGATGATCAGAAAGAGCACCGTGCGGATGGAGCTGAACAAAAAGCGCAGCCCTGTCTTTGCCAGCCGCGCGCAGAGGATCAGCACCGCCGGCCAGATCAGCCAGTCGTACGGACGGTTCGCCATGAACACGCCCGTCAGCAGCAGGATCAGGCCGCACACCTTTGCCCTCGGGTCGAGGCGGTGCAGCCACGAATCGGACGGCACGTACTGGCCGAAGCTCATGTTTTCAAGGAACTTCATCCGCGCCGCCTCCTTTCGCGCGCGCAGGCCGTCGCCAGCTTTTCGGGGTCGCACGTCAGCGGCACGCGCCAGCCCCTGTCGCGCAGCAGCAGCGCCGTGCGCATCACCTCTGGCACGATCAGCCCGGGCACGGGATTTTTGTGCAGCGTCTGCGCGATCTCGTCGGGCGTTCCCAGCCCCGCGACGCGTCCGTGTTCGAGCATCAGGATCTGATCGCTGCGCGAAAAGGCGATCTCCAGATCGTGCGTGATCAGCACGATGGCCGTGCCCTCGCGGTGGATCCTGTCGAGCAGCGCCAGCAGCGTCGCCCGGCCGCGCCCGTCCACACCTGCCGTCGGCTCGTCGAGCACGAGATAATCGGGCGAAGTCGTCAGCACGGAGGCGATCGCCACGCGCCGCTTCTCCCCGCCCGAAAGGCCGAACGGATTGCGCTCCAGATACGAGTCGTCCAGCCCCACCGCCGCCAGCGCGCGAGACGATTTTTCGCGGATCTCGCCCTCGCTCATGCCCCAGTTGCGCGGCGCGAACGCCAGCTCGGCGCGCACCGTCTCCTCAAACAGCTGCTGTTCGGGATACTGGAACACCAGCGCCACCTTGCGGCGCAACGCGCGCAGGTCGAGCTTCTCGCGTTTTTTGACCGGCCCGACAACAACGCCGTCGACCGACACCGTTCCCGCCGTCGGCCTCAGCACGGCATTAAGATGCTGCGCCAGCGTCGACTTGCCGCTTCCCGTGTGTCCGATGAAGCTGGTCCAGCCGCCTTTTTCGATGCGCAGCGAAACGCCCTCCAGAGCCGCCGTCTGGAGGGCGGTGTTTTCATGATAGATATGAGAGAGACCGTCGATTATGATTGGCATAGTGCGTCCCCGATCCCTTCCGCCGTAACGTTCGTGTCGCGTCCGATCAGTCCGGACGAGGCAAGACGTTCGCGCAGGCGCACGATGGGCGGCACTTCCAGCCCCCAGCGTTTGTCGATGCCCTCAAGGCGGAACAGCGCCTCGGGCGTTCCCTCCCAGACAAGGCTTCCCTTGTCCAGCACCAGCACGCGCGTCGCGTCGATGATCTCCTCCAGGCGGTGCGTCACCTGAACGAGCGTGATCCCCTTGGCGTGCAGCGTGCGCAAAAGTTCGATCACCTCGCGGCGTCCCTGCGGGTCAAGCATCGCTGTCGGCTCGTCGAGCACGAGCACGCGCGAGCCCATCGCCAGCGCGCCGGCGATCGCCAGACGCTGCTTCTGACCGCCGGAGAGCGTGTACACCGCCCGCTCGGCCTGAGCTGTCAGCCCGGCCGTGGCCAGCGCCTTATCGACGCGGGCCCGAATCTCCTCCGGCGAGAGGCCGAGATTTTCCGGGCCAAAGGCCACGTCGTCCTCCACGACCGTCGATACGATCTGGTTTTCAGGATTCTGAAAGACCATCGACACCGTCCTG
>JAEEUD010000052.1 GCA_016286835.1 Pyramidobacter sp.
GTCCTCGGCCTCGGGCATGACGACGACGGTGGCCGCCGACGTGTGGATGCGTCCGCCCGCCTCGGTGACGGGCACGCGCTGCACGCGGTGGACGCCGCTTTCGTATTTCATCTGGCTGTACACGCCATGGCCGTGGATCTGGAAGACGATCTCCTTGTAGCCGCCCACTTCCGTCTCGTTGGAGTCGACGATCTCCAGCTTCCAGCCCTGACGCTCGCAGAAACGGGAGTACATGCGGAAGAGATCGGCCGCGAACAGACTGGCTTCGTCGCCGCCGGTGCCGGCGCGGATCTCCATGATGACGTCCTTGTCGTCGTTGGGATCCTTCGGCAGCAGGGCGATCCGCAGCTGCTCCTCGATCTCGCCCAGCAGCGGCTCCTTCTCTTCAAGCTCCATCTTTGCCAGCTCGGACAGTTCCGGGTCGCCGCTGCTCGCCAGCTCCTTTGCCTCGGCGATCTCCGCCTGCGTCTGCTTGTAACGGCGGTAATCGTTCACCACTTCGTCCAGCTCGGAGTGTTTTTTGCTGAGCTCCTGCATCTCCTTGATATCAGAGACGATCTCGGGGTCAGCCATTTTCTTTTCCAGTTCGACATAAATGGCTTCAAGTTCGCGAAGTTTCGGTTCCAGGTTCATCAGACTGCCTCCGTGCTGTCGTTGAATTTTGTGTCAAGCGCTTCCTCAAGTGAGCGGATGCCCACTTCCACCTGATCGCCTGCAGGTTCGCGCGTGGTGAGGTATTGCAGGGTCATCGCCGGCGCCATCACGCACCGTCCGGCGCGTCCAAGCCGCGAGGCGCCGCGGATGAACTCGTACGACACGCCGACGACGACGGGGATCAGCCCGATCCGCAGCAGCACGCGCCGCACGATCCCGCCGCCGCCCGCCAGCGAAAAGACGACGATGCTGACGACGACGACGATCAGCAGGAACGACGTGCCGCAGCGGGGATGCAGGCGCGACTGCTTCGACACCGACTCCACCGTCATGGGCTGATTGGATTCGTAGGCGTTGATCGTCTTGTGTTCCGCGCCGTGGTAGGCCAGAATGCGCGCCATGTCGCTCCACAGACCGATCACGGCCAGGTAGGCGATGAAGACAAGGCCGCGCGCGCAGCCTTCGGCCACGTGCCCGCCCCAGTCGGAAAGCCCGGCCGTGCGCTTGGCAAGATCGCCCAGCCACACGGGCAGGGCCACGAACAGGCCGATCACCATCGCCGCGGCGACAAGGGCCGTGATGACCAGATCCTTCGTCGTCATCTCGTCGTCCTCGCCGAGCGCGATGCTGGCGGATCTCGACAGGGCTTTGAAGCCCTCGCGCAGCATCTCGATCATGTTGAGGAAGCCGCGCACGACGGGGATCCTGCCGAGGCCCTTTTTGGCCCAGTTCTTCGCCGGCCAGTGCTCGGTGACGATGTCGCCTTTTTCCGTGCGCACGGCCAGCCCCCAGCGCTCGTATCCCTTCATGAGCACGCCTTCGATCACGGCCTGCCCGCCGACGGGCATGGGCGCGGGGCGTTCGCCTTCAGCGGCCCACGCGGCCAGCGTCGAGGCGATCAGGGTGAGCGCGTTTTTCAGATGTGAGAGCATCACTCGTCCGCTTTGAGCTCAAAAAACGGCGCCAGCCACGGCTCGGCTTCGACGAGCAGACGGGCCATCTCCGCGACCATCGCGCGCACTTCCCACTGCGCGCCGCGCACGACGACGCGCTTTTCGTACACGTCGAGCAGCGATCTCAGGTTGAGCGTCGTCACGAAGTTGGTGCAGATGCCGCCGGGCAGAGCGAAACGGGCGTCCTCCATGGGCACGCCGGCGGCGATGAGCGCGTCATAGCCGGCCTGAGCCTTTTCCATGGCCTCGCGGTAAACGGCCAGCTTGGCGGGATCGGCCGCGATCGTCGGGGGCGTGACGTAATTGAACAGCTTGCCCTCGTTTTTCTCCGTGCTTTCGGAAACGTAACGCTGGCTCTGCACCGACAGCGACACGCCGATACGGTGGCGGCTGTACTGCGCCAGAAGCGCGCGCGAGACGCCGGCGACGGCGAACGTGGCCGAGCAGTGCTCGAGCGTGCTCAAATGCTTCGACTTGACGAGGAAGCCGACGAGCTTGAGCATTTTGCTCTCGGTCTCGCCGCCCTCAAACAGCTCCTGCGGCGTCGCCGAGCTGTGGCAGGTGCGCCCCGCCGCCCAGATGGTGCGCAGGAAATCGGGGGTTTTATTGATCAGTTTGATCTCCATGGGTCAAACCTCCTTGCCTGAAAGATGATCGGCGCCTTGCACGGCACCAGAATAAAAAAACGAGGCGCACGCGAAAACGCGCACGCCTTTTGATCCGGTTAGTTCGCTGTTTCTTTCTGGCCGTAGTTCATGCCGGCGTACTTCTTGTTGAACTTCTCAAGGCGTCCGGCCTCGGAAACGACGCGGCCCTTCTTGCCGGTGTAGAACGGATGGCAGACGGAGCAGACGCCGACCTTGATCTCGGGGACCGTGGCGTGGGTCATGAACGTGTTGCCGCACGCGCAGCTCACCTTGCACTCAACATAGTTAGGATGGATGTCCTTCTTCATACTTTGTGCACCTCCCTTAGCGTACAAAGATCTTCCAAAATTACAGCTTGTTAAATGTAGCACACCTTGCCCGATTGCGCAAGATATATTTTTTCAGGGAAAAGGCCGATGGAACAACTACACGTGCATGACGCCCACGCCCATGCGCTCATGGTGCGCGACGGCGTGGAAAGCGGTGTCCCCGGCGACGGCGACGGCGATCCACTGGGTGTTGCGGACGATGGCGATCTTCGCGCCGATGCTCGTTTCCAGCAGTCCGAAGGGAATGAACGAACGGAACGCTTCCTGCGCCGCGTGGAGCAGCGCGTGCATCTCCGAAGTGTTCTTGCGCACCACGCCGCTGTTCAGTGCCGCGCCGACGAGCGCGCGGCTGACTTTGGCCGACAGTTCGCCGGAGATGCCCCCGACTTCGGTCGCCACGCTGCGCCAGCCGATCTCCTGCAGCGCGTCCTTGATGCGGCGCTCCTCGGCGATGCCGTCGGACATGGCCAGATAGAGCGCGGCCTTGGCGACGTCGCCCGTGGCGGTCAGGCGCATCTGCACCGGCGTGACGCTGAGGATCGTCTCGCCCTCGCCCGGCGAAGCAACTTCGCCGCTTTCCTCCGGTGCGCTCACGGCCGTTCCGGCAGCAGGAGGCGCCGGAAGCGTTTTCTCTTCGGCCGGCCGCTCTTCTTCGACCAGTTCAGAGGCAGGATTTTTAAAGATCTCGTTCCAGTTCATTCAAACTCTTCCCCCTTCCGCAGTGAAAGCGCTCAAAAGCGCTGCGCTGGTTCCGCGCGGATTATTTCTCGACGTAGGCTTTCCCCGACCCCATCAGCACGCCGACCATGTGCAGCGGCTCGACGTTGTCGCAGACGATCTTCATGATGCCGGCGATCGGCATCGACAACAGCGCGCCGGCCACGCCCCAGAGCCAGCCCCACATCAGCAGCGATGTGAGGATGATCACCGGGCTCAGATTCATGCTGTCGCCCATCACCTTGGGCGTGATGACGTTGCCGATCGTCTGCTGCACGGCCAGGATCCAGCCGATCGTCCACAGCACCTGCGGCGCGATGCCGAGCATCGCCGCGCTTGCTTCCGGCTGGAACTGGACGATCGCCACCAGGATCGGCGGGATCGAGGCGATGATCGAACCGACGGTGGGGATGAAGTTCAGGAAGAACGCCAGCACGCCCCATGTGGGCGCGAAATCGACACCGATCCTCTCCAGGCCGAGCCAGACCAGCAGACCGGTCACTCCGCTGATGAGCGTCATCACCGTGATGAAGCGGGCGATCTGGCCGGACATCGAGTCGAGGATGGTCATCACCTGGGCGCTCTTCTGCGGGAAGGCCTTGCGGATCTTGGCCTCGACATAGGGGCTGCCGAGCAGGATGAACAGCAGGAAGACGACCACCATAACGGCTTTGGAAATGATGTTGATGACCGAGCCGGAATAGCTGATGATATAAGACCTCAGCTCGCCGCCCCAGTTGATGCTCTTCAGGTCAAGTCCGGCAGAGAGCACGGGATATCTGGCGGAAAGATGGTTCCAGATCTCGCGCAGCTGCTCGTAATACTCCACGTATTTATCGGCCTGACCGACAAGGATCTGACTGACGAGGCGCCCGCCCTGACCGACTGCGTACAGCAGCAGCGCCATGAGGATAAGCGTCGTGATCATCGGCGGGATCTTCAGCCGCGTCAGAAACTTCACGCCCGGAGCCATCATGTACGACAGGATCCAGGCGATGAACAGGGGAATAAAAACGCCCTGCGCCGCCTGAAGCACGAAGCCGACAGCGATCGCCGTCAGCACAGCCACGCACCCCGCAAGAATCTTGACGTCCTTCATCTCTGGTTACTCTCCTTCTGCAATGCTCAAAACCATTTGAACACGGCGTCCTTCCCGCAGAAAAGCGTTTCGACGGGAAAGTGCCACCTAAAACGTCGCTATTATAGACGCTTTTCGACTTAAAAAAAAGGACGCCTTTGCAAAAAGGCGTCCTTTTTTTAGTATCATTTTTCAGATTATTATTTCCGGGTCGCTTAGTCAGCGGCAAACACCGTCTGCTCGGTGACGGGCGTCTGCAGAGCCTTCAGCGCGCGCGTGACCAGACCGTAGCGGAGCTTGTACTCCTCCTCGGCCGACAGGGCGGGATTGCCGAGCGGGTGAGGAATGGCGACGGTGGGGATCAGACGGTTGGCGCCGACGCTGAGCGAGATCGGAACGATCGTCAGCATGTGAACGACAGGGACATCCGCGTTTTCTTCGATAGCTTTGACCATCGTTGCACCGCAACGAGTGCAGGTGCCTCAGGTGGATGTGAGGATGACCGCGTCGACCTTGCCTTTCAGCTTCTGGCCGATTTCCGTGCCGAATCTTTTCGCGTTGGCCACGCCGGTGCCGTTGCCGACGGTGGCGTAGTAATAATCGTACAGCTTGCCGATCTTGCCCTCTTTTTCGAGGTTGCGCATCACGTCGACGGGCAGCACGCGGTCGGGATCCTCGTTGGCGTAGGTCTGATCATAGCCGCCGTGAGCGGTCTGATACTTGCCCTTCTCGAGGTTGTCCACGCCGGCGATGCAGTACTCGCCGTAGTTCTGGGCGCTGGAAGCGGCGATGTGGTCGGGGTTGCCGAACGGAACGATGCCGCCCGAGGTGACCAGAGCGATCGTCGCCTTGCTGATGTCGGCAATAGCGGGACGCGGGGTGACGCGGTCGAACACGGGCATCTTATACTCGGTCTCGAACTCCTCGCCCTTGAGCTTGGCGATGAGCATCTTCACGGCGCGCTCGGCGCCGACTTCGTCGTACATCTTGTTGACGCGGACGCCGCGCTCGATGTAGCCTTCGTCCTTGGGCGTGCCGATCTTCTCGCCCTTCATCTGGCGCACGAGCAGGCTGGCCATCGGCGGGACGGCCTTGCCCATGCCGCGGGCGCTGTCGGCGGCGCTGACGATGTAGGTGTACTTCTTGTACAGATCGACGCCGGGGTTCTCGACGTACATGGCGGAGACGGTGGGAATGCCGAGCTTCTCGCCGACGGCCTTGCAGACGGCGCCGCAGGCGGTGCCGTAGCGGCCGGCGTTGAAGGCGGGACCGGCGACGAATCCGTCAGCGCCGTACTTTTTCACGGCTTCGGCGACGAACTCGGAAGCGCTGTCCATGTTCTCGGCGAAGTACGAGTCTCCGCAGATGACGGTGGCAACGATCTCGGCGCCGTTCGCCTTGAGCGCGTTGTTGAGCGCCAGACCGGGGCCGACGATGCCTTCGCGCACTTCGGGCGCGATGTCGGCTTTTTCTTCTCCGCCGATGCCGGCGAAGAACTGGTTGATGTAGTGGACTACTTTATAAGTCATTGTTTGCCCTCCTTATGCGTTTTCTGCCGGAAAGGGGCTTAGATGGTGTACGCGCCCAGCTTGGTGAAGCCGACTTCGCTGGTCGATCCGGTGATGATCTGGATCTCGGCGAAGATGCTGCCGTCTTCCTTGAGCGAGCCGAAGAATCCGCCGGCCATCACGTCGGCAAACTGGATGTCGCCGATGATCCTGTCCATGGGCGGAAGCGTGATCGTCGCGTTGGCGTTGCCGGCGGTGACGCAGGCGTCGCCCTCGGGGCACGTGTCGGCCAGCGACTGCGAAGCGCCGTCGCGGTTGGCGTATTCGTCGGTGACGAGCACGGTCTTGATGCCCTGACGCTCGCACTTCCAGCAGTTCATGACCAGGTCGGCGTCGGGGTTGCCGAAGCCTTCCTCGGAGATGACGGCCGCATCGGCGCCGAGCGTCTTGGCGAGCTTGACGGCGTAGGAGCTGCTGCGCTTCTTGTCGGCCAGCGTGACGTTCTCGTTGGTGATGACGACGCCGACGAAGTTGAGATCCTTGCCGTGGTGCTCGTACAGGCTCTTGATGATGGGGTTGTTCTGGTGCACGTAGGTGCTGTTCTTGTCGCAGGCGGAAACGCAGTTGCCGGAGCAGATCGCGCCGTCCATGACCTCGGTGGCGTTGATCATCGAGGGGATGATCTTCTTGGCGTCCACGCCGTAGACGTAGGTGTCATGAAGCAGGCCCTGCGTCTGAAGCATGTAGATGTAGGCCACCTTGGGCAGCTCGGGATAGGCCGCCAGAGCGTCCTTGTAGCTGGGCGACTCATAGGTCTCGACCTTGTCGGCGGTGAAGCCGGCCTTCTTGATCTGCTGCGCGATGAACGTGGCGGCCTTGAGGCCGGCCATGCGGCAGCTGGTCTCGCGGTTGTGGTTCTCCAGTCCCTCGACGGGGTGCAGGACGACCACGATGTTGCACGTCTGCGAGAACGGCGTCAGCTCGGCGCCGGGGCCGGACATGTCGATGATGCCTTCCTGCGGGGCGACAAGGCGTCCGGTGGTGACGACGGCCGCGCCTTCGAGCACGAGCGTGGCGCCCTCGCCGACGGTGTCAACGTCGCCGATCATGCCGGGGAACACTTCGTTTCCGGCGGTGAGCTTGCAGCGGGGTTCAACGACGTCCTTGACGGGCATGATGCGCGTCTTCTCGCCGGGATGCGCCAGCTCCACTTCGACGCCGGCAAGACGGTCATCGTCGCTGAGGTGGTCGATCAGCGCCTGACGGTTGATCGTAAGCACGCCGTTTTTGACGGAGAACTCGTCGCCAAATTGTACTTTGGTGATTTTGACCTTCTGGAGTTCAAGTTTCAAAATAACTCCTCCTTTCTGGTAATCCATGCTCCGCACGGGAGCCCTTCCCGCTCCGGGCGGGATTCGCAAAACTGTTGCTTATCAGTCACCCGCGGACGTTTCGCGGCCTCGCGCTCTGCCCAGCGCGGGCGCGCGTACAAACGCGCGGGAAAAACCCTTTTTTATCGGATCAGGCCGCTTTTCAGCAGCGTCTCCCTCATCAGCTCAAAGTCGATCTCGGAGCAGTCGCGCAGCATCCGCGGCGGCGTCAGTGCCGGCGTGAGCGGACGGGTGCAGGCCGTGTACACGCCCATTGCCTCTTCGATGAGGCGCAGACCGTATTCGTCGAACGGCGCCTTGTCGTCTTTTTTCAGCAGCAGCGTGCGGAACGGCTGCTGATGCGGGCGGAAATTGCCGTAAAGCGGATGGTTGAGCAGCTGCCAGCCGAGGTGGATCAGATCGCGTCCGGCCGTGACGATCTCGATTCCCGCCGCGCCTTCGCGGTAATCGACGGGAAGGTCGTCCCTGCCCTGATAACGGGGGTTGTTCGTCAATAAAACAAAACGACAGGACATCACGCTCACCTCGCTCGGTCAGTCATGTGTCTCTGTCGTACGAATCACCGTATGTTCAGAGCGGCGTCAGCCCCGGGATCCTTGTGCCTGAGAGTTTCGGCCGCACGGCCTTGCCCCTTCGGCGCCGCGTCGCTGTGCAGGACGCAGACTCTCTCCCGATCTTCTCTCGCCGGGAATATTGTAAGACTTTCGCAGAAAAAATTCAAGCGCAGGATTGCCGTTCGTTATAAAAACAAGCGCAAGCGAAAAGTATCAGGAATACATTTTCAGCGCAAAAATTCAGGACTATCTTGTACGTTTTTCACAAAACAATGTTCGTAAAGGGAAAAAACACTGCAATTTTATCAAAAGACGCGAATTTTTTCACAAAATTTTCCTAAAAAACTCCCAAACGGATGAACGCAAAACGCCCGGGCGGTACGAAACCGTCCGGGCGCATTGTCTGGCATAAAAAAGGTTACTCGCAGATCTTCTTGACGTTCTCTTCGATCTGCTCGATCGTCACCGTGTCGCCGGAAAGGCGGGCCACCTCGGCGCCGTCCTTGAAGAACAGGAACGACGGAAGGCTCATCACCTTCAGAGCCATCGCCACGCGGCGGTTGCCGGACACGTTGACCTTGCACAGATCGACCTTGTCGGCGTACTTCTCGGCCAGAGCCTCGACGCTGGGCATGAGCGCCAGGCAGTGGCTGCACTTGGGCCCCCAGAAATCCATGAACATGGGCTTGGTCTTGCTGGCCTCGATCGCAGCCTCAAAAGTCTCCTTGGTAAGTTCGACTGCCATGAAAAACAACTCCTTTACAGACTGTTTTTTGACGGATAACAGGCCGTCCTTTGCGATAGTTTTATTTTAACGCGAACGCCCGCCGCGTCAACCGTACGAAATGAATAAGAAAATCGTATCTTTTGCCGCAAACTTGCCGCAAAGTGAGAAAACACGCCCGTGTGATCTGTCCTGTGCCCTATTTTCCGCTGTTTCGACCGCATGAAAATCTACGCGTCAAAGAGCGGCGCTCCGTTGTATAATACGGTCTGGATTTTTTGAAAGGAGTGAACGACCGTGTGTTTAGCGGTTCCTCACAGAATTGAAGAGCTCCGCGGCGACGGAAGCGCAATCGCGACGGCGGGACCGATCCGCCGTTCCATTCGCGTGGACGCCCTCCCCGGCGCGCAGGTCGGCGATCTGGTGCTGGTCCACGCGGGGTTTGCCATCGAGAAAGTGCGCGTCGAGGACGCGGCCGAGCTGGAAGCGCTCTGGGACGAAATCAGGGAGGGCGCCGGAGATGCCGGGCAGCTCCCCTTCTGATCAGGCCCGCGCGCTGCTGACGGCGCTGGCCCGCAAGACGGGGCCGGTGACGCTGATGGAAGTGTGCGGCACGCACACCGTGTCGATCTTCCGCAGCGGCCTGCGCTCGCTGCTGCCCGAGGGCGTGAAGCTGCTCTCCGGCCCCGGCTGTCCCGTGTGCGTCACCGATCAGGCCGACATCGATCAGGCTCTGAGCGCCGCGGAACTTGCGAACGTGACGCTGTGCACCTACGGCGACATGATCCGCGTGCCCGGCCGCGGCGGCTCGCTGCGTGAGGCGATGGGGCGCGGCGCCGACGTGAGG